>JAOZUK010000399.1 GCA_029938715.1 Bacteroidales bacterium
GTTTACACCAGGGGTGATTGCGAAGAGACCATCCGTGATTTCAAAGACTACCTGGATGCATTTCCCAATGGAAGATTTCTGCTGAATGCCCATTTTTATAAAGCAGATTGTCAGTTGAAGCTGCAACAGAATCAGGAAGCGCTCGAATCTCTGGACTACATCATAGGGCAATCCCGGAATATGTTTACTGAACCGGCTCTGGAAGCAGCATCCAAGATTAATTTCAGGGAGAAGGATTACCACAGAGCCTTAGATAACTACAGGGCTTTACTGGATCTGGCTGAAAAGAAAACCAACATCACAGAGGCGCATATCGGACTGATGCGTTGCTATGCCAACCTGGGCGAATCCACCAATACCATCGAGGCTGCACGACAGGTTCTACAACTGGATAAGCTACAGGAGGAGATTATCAGAGAGGCCAACTTCAATGTGGCCAGATCCTTTTATGATCTGAATGAGCCCGATTTTGCATACGACTATTTCCTCAAAGTCTCACACGAAGTCAACAGTAAGGAGGGTGCCGAGTCTAAATACAGGATCATTGAGATTCTTTTTGACCGGGATAAGATGGAGGCTGCGGAAGAGGAGGTGTTTAGTTTCATTGAGATGAATACGCCACACCAGTACTGGATGGGAATGGCTTTTCTGACTCTGTCAGATATTTACATGGCCATGGGGGATGAATTTTCGGCCATCAATGCGCTGCAGGCTCTGATTGATTCTTATACCATTCCCGATGACGGAATCATTGCCAATGCAAAGCAAAGGAAAGCGGTGCTTACAGAGCAGGCAGAGAGTGATATTGCACCAGAACCCGAGGAGGCTCAATAAATGTCTAAGAAATTAAGGAATATGAAAGATATCAAAATAGCTGCACGGATCCTGTTATCACTTTTGGTGGCACTCTTGTGGATGAATTCCGCGGAGGCCCAGCAGGAAGAGGTGAGGGTGGTAAAACCTTATACGCCTACTCTTTCATCTGCCCAAAAGATTCAGTTACTGCCCAACCTGAAGGGGGAGATTGACTATACACCGCCCACATTTACCTATGAACTCTATCAGAAGAGGTATGACAGCCAGTTTGGAGTGGAACCGATTCGGGCAGCGAGAATGGTAAAAATGCCCCTTAAAAGACTTTATAAGAGTCAGTTAACAATGGGCTACGGAAACTATGTGACTCCACTTGTAGAGCTAAATATCAGTCAGCTCAGATCGCGTAAAGGCACATTTGGATTGAACATCAGGCATCACTCCATGAATGGCAAGGTGAAGCTTGAGAATGATCTGAAAGCTCCGGCCGGGTTCAATGAGAATAAGGCCGAGGTTTACGGAAGCAGGTTTTTAAAAAAGGGAGTGTTTGACTACTCCGCAGGGGCCAGCTACAACTCTTATGTTCATTATGGAGTTGATCCTGAGTTGGATATTGTTCTTGAACGTAAAGACGCATCTCATCCCTATTTTACCGCCGAAGGTGCATTGGGATTGCACTCCATACACGCCGATTCATTCCATTTTAACTACAATGCGGATCTTGATTATTACTATTTCACCCATCAGTTTGAAGAGGCGGAGCACGGGGCCAGAGCTGCTTTCGATTTTAATAAGAAATTAAGGGTTATAGATATTGCAGCTGAGGCTGGAGGTGCGTACTATGGCCACTATCCTGAATGGGATACGGTATTTGGTAACCATACCATGTTCTGGCTCAATCCGCTGGTGGCAAAAAATGCGGATGAATGGAAACTGACAGGCGGTTTTAATACCTATGGCGAGGTGGTTGACGGAGTATTTACCATTCATTTCTATCCGGTGGCTACCTTCGAGTTCAATGTGGTCAAAGAGGTGCTCGTTCCCTATTTTGGGGTGGATGGATTTCTTGAATCAAACAATGCCCGGAGTATTGTTGAGGAGAACCCCTATGTGGTTCCGGTGCTCTCTGTTAAGCCCACCAATCACAAACTGATCGGGTATGCCGGAATAAAAGGCCGGATTTCAGATAGAGTGGCTTATAATGTGAGGGGATCCTATTCGATCATCGACAACGCCTACTTCTACGTGAATGACATCAGCAATCCGCTCATGAACCAGTTCACTGTGGTTTATGATGATGTCACCCTGACCAACCTCTATGGGGAATTAACTGTACGGCCTTCAGAGGCGTGGAAGGTCTATTTAAAAGGTAACTACTACAGTTATGTTACCCAGGTCAACCAAGACCGTCCCTGGAACAAGCCCAAATTCGATCTCTCCTTACAGGCGCGCTATAACATGGGGAATAAAATTCTTGCGGAGGCGGGGGTATTCGCCATCGGCTCCAGGTATTATGAGAATTTTGATCCAACTAGTGAAGAGAAGCTGCCCCTGACCATAGATTTAAATCTGGGTTTGGAGTACCGATACAGCACCCTACTCTCATTCTGGGCCCGTTTTAATAACATAGCTGCACAGAAATACTTCCTCTATCACAACTATCCCTCATTCAGGTTCAGGTTAATGCTGGGATTAACGTATGCGTTGTAAAGGTTAGTAAGTTAGTAGGTTAGTAAGTTAGTGTTCTTTGAGGCGTTTGATGTAGGTGTTGATTCTGAAGGAGAGAATGCCTAATTCTTCCTGTAGCTTAGACTCTTTTTCAGTTCCTAATAATCCCCTTCTATGGGATATCTGTAGCCAATTAATTGTCTCACATAGTGATCCTCGTGCATAATAGGCAAAGCGTTTACGATCTGCATAGCTATATCTCCCGTAGGCCTCGCTAAGATTTGCTGATATGGAGTCTGCTGCTCTAACCAACTGCCTGCCAATGGTATCTTTATTAAAATAATTCCATAGAATTACCTCTTCCCAAACAGAATTCCCAATTTGGTTGGCCTGATCAATTATTTTAAACTTCTGTAAGTCCAAAGTTTTATACCTTTAATGTGTCGAACTTCGAAATATCGCATTAACCCAATAACCCA
>JAOZUK010000400.1 GCA_029938715.1 Bacteroidales bacterium
GTCTCCTTATTTTTTGTCTTCCTTTACTCCATTCTGACAATCATTCAGTTTTCCTGTACCAATTCAAAGGATGGAGAGCATAATCTGGATGCACAACTGAATTCCCGAAGAATACTACTTCCTAATGGCTGGTCTCTTTCTGTCCCCGGAGAATCTATTCCACTTGGCGACTTTCCGTTGAACCTGGTAGCATCAAAAGATGGTCAGGTAATGGCAGTGACTAATAATGGACAGAGTGAACAATCAATAATGCTTATCGATCCTCATACATTTAAGGTGATTAAGAAGACGGTAATCCCAAAATCATGGTTTGGACTTGAATTCAATAATGACCGCTCGAGATTGTTTGCCTCTGGCGGGAATGACAACATAATCAGGATTTATAATACGTCAGTCAATGACTTAAAGGAAATAGATTCTATGGTACTTGGAGAGGCATGGCCCAAAAGAATCTCACCGGCAGGACTGACCTTAGATCCGAAAAATGAAAACCTGTATGTCGTCACAAAGGAGGACAGTTCCCTATACAAAGTCAACCTATTGAACCATGAAAGTGAACGAATTTTTCTTGGTCATGAAGCCTTTTCCTGCACTTTTTCAAATGATGGATCTGTTTTATATGTTTCACTTTGGGGTGGTAATGCCATTGCTGTAATTGAACCTGAAAATCTTTCAATTCTGGCTACCATTCCTGTAGGGAGCCATCCAAATGACCTGATTCTGACCCCTGACGGAAAATACCTCTTTACCTCATGTGCCAATGATAATTCAGTACACATTATTGATACGGAATCAAGAAAAGTTATTGAGAAATTGCATACCGCTTGCTTCCCAGACGCGCCTGCGGGAAGCACGCCAAACGCACTGGCCATTTCTGAGAATAATAAAAGGTTGTATGTAGCCAATGCTGATAACAACAGCCTTGCGGTATTTGATATTTCGGAAGTAGGAGAAAGCAGAAGCCTGGGGTTTATTCCAACAGGCTGGTACCCCACATCCGTTAAGGTATTTGATCATAAGATATGGGTTACCAATGGCAAAGGCTCTTCCTCTTTTGCAAACCCGAAAGGACCTAATCCTTATATCCCGAGAACGGATACCACACAATATATTGGTAACCTGTTCAAGGGAAGTCTGACCATGATTGACGAACCGGATGAAACCACATTGAAGGTTTATACACAAGCAGTTTATAAGAACACCCCCTATTCCAAGAAACTGGAGCTACAATATTCGGGGCAGGAAGGCAATCCCATTCCTCAAAAAGTAGGTGATCCCAGCCCAATCAAGTATGTATTCTATGTTATCAAGGAAAACAGAACCTACGACCAGGTTTTAGGAGATATGCCCGAAGGGAACGGTGATCCCGGACTTTGCCTCTTTCCAGAGAATGTTACTCCAAACCAGCATGCCCTGGCGAGGAATTTTGTGCTGCTGGATAATTTTTATGTAAATGCTGAGGTAAGTGCTGACGGTCATAGCTGGTCTACAGCAGCTTATGCAAACGATTACGTTGAAAAAACATGGCCAACAAGCTATGGCAGCCGAGGCGGAACGTATGATTACGAAGGTTCAAGGAGTATCGCTTTCCCTTCAGAAGGATTCATCTGGGATTACTGTCAGCGAGCGGGCGTCAGCTACCGGAGCTATGGGGAATTTGTCTCAAATAACCATACGGGAGTAGAAAGTCTCAAGGGACATTTTGATGCTGATTTTCCAAGCTATAATCTTTCCATTCCTGATGTGATAAGATTCGAAAAATGGAGAGAGGATTTTGATTCACTTATTGCTATCGATGCTGTCCCGCAATTCAGTTCACTCAGGTTACCCAATGATCATACATCAGGTGCCAGGGTGGGTACACCCACCCCTAAGGCAATGGTAGCAGAAAACGATCTTGCCGTGGGAAAACTCATTGAGCACATTAGCCATAGTCCCATCTGGGGAGAGTCGGCTGTGTTTATTTTAGAAGATGATGCCCAGAACGGTCCCGATCACGTGGATGCACATCGATCAACCGCATATATCGCGAGTCCTTATGTCAAACGAAATTCCAGAGTGAGCACAATTTATTCAACCACTTCCATGCTCCGAACCATTGAGCTCATCCTGGGACTGCCCCCCATGAGTCAATACGATGCTGCCAGTACTCCAATGTGGGAGTGTTTTACCGCATCTCAGGATTTAACCCCTTTTGTTTGTCTCGATGCCAGTTACAATATCCATGAAATGAATATGGAGGAGAACGCAATCTCCCGTCTCTCCGACAGTTTCAATCTTGAGGTAATGGATGCAGCCCCTGATCATTTATTTAGTCAGGTAATCTGGAAATCCGTAAAAGGGCTGGAGAGTGAAATGCCAGCTCCGGTGAGGTCTGCGTTCGTGCTACAGAAACCCGAAGAGGATTAGAAAGAAATGAACTCCCTTCAGATCTTCCGGATCTGATAGAAAGTTCCCCGGTCCTGTTCCACCGTTTCAATCTTCCCTGTTTCCTCCATTGCTCCCAGGTATTTGTTGATTTCATTGATATGCATCCCCAGAATTTTTTCCAGGTCACCAAGGGTGCAGGGCCTCCTGGAAAGGGTCTCCAGGATCACACTCTCTATATCGGTGCGGTAGGATTTCTTTTTTTGCCGGTCCTCGGGTGGAGCTATAATCTCCACCTGTTTCAGCCCCCACTCTTTTGAGATTCCATTAAGTTCAGCAGTTGTTGCAGCCCGCAATCCCCTTACAGTCCCGGGACGGTCCAGGGTATTCAACTGAATTCTGTGAGGATTGATTTTTTGCAGGACTTCTTTTATGGCGGACAGATTCTCATTATCATCGTTATAGCCAGGCAGAATCAGGACTTCCATCCAGATCTCTCCCCCGAATTCCCTGCAAAAATCCTCGAGCCCCTTGATATACCGATCCACACTGAAGTTGCGAACCGGTCTGTTTATCTTTTGGAA
>JAOZUK010000401.1 GCA_029938715.1 Bacteroidales bacterium
GCACATTCTCAATTTTATAAGGAATCAGGTTGCTCAGCCATTTGTAATATGCTTCTCCGGTTAGCTTAAAGGGACGGTCCCACATGGAAAAAATATAATCTCCCCCCACCAATAGATGAATGGAACGCTGAGGTTCAATCTCATCGTTGATGCTTCCGTCAGGCATTCTCATCTCTTTGTAGAATGGAGGTTGGTAATAGTACCCGCCCGAGATGTGGAACATCATATCACGTTCCCAGGCAGGTTGAGTGCTAAGCGTGATTCGGGGGCTTACCATGATGGTCCGGTTGAAGTTCCATACGGTTCCCCGAATTCCGGTGGTAAGAAACAGATCGGCTCCGGTTCCGTTGATCTCGCGGGTATTCTGGACAAAAACGCTGTACTGATTGTAGACAATACTGTTTTCCGATCTCCTGGATTTGGTAAGGTTCAGCTGGTCTTCTTCATAGGGTAGTATATAACCTGTGGAATCAACTGCTTCCCATTCGTTGATCTGGTCCAGGAAATCATGGTATTGAAAGGAGAGACCCCATTGCACGTGGTCGTTATCCTTTTGATAACTTCCCAGGTGGGATGCGGAGATAACGATGGCATCCAGGTAGTTGCGTGCATGAGTTAAGAGGGTTCCAACACCAATGTTAAGGATTGAATCTCCATAGGTTTCTGAATCGATGGTATTGTCAAGCTCATTTATCAGGTATTGTCCCTGAATATCAAAAGTCTCCTGTTCGGAGGTCCTGAATGCCGATGTGATAAATTTCAGGGACAATCCCTTCTGCGGACGATAGTTTAGCGACAGCGCTCCAAGGTAAGTATCAAACCGATCCAGCTCCTGTCCGTCATAATAGACCCTCAGGTTAAGTGGCAGGTCTTTATTTCCAAATTCGGTATCCCGTGTGCTGGGAATGAACTGGTACTTATTGGAGTTGTAGTTTCCAAGAAAAGAGATCTCCAGTTTGCGTGAAAGCTGGTAACTAAGAAGCATTTGAAGGTCCGAAAACTGTGGCTTATAGTCACCTGTGGTCTCCAGTGTGTTGAGCAGGTAGGATGTGGTTTTATATCTATATCCGGCCAGATAGGTAAACCGCTGGGTTTTAGAAGAGCCCTCCACATGAGCCGAGGCTCCCAGAAGACTTATTGAAGTGGAACCGGCAAATTTTCGGGGGCGTTTGTAGGTGATGTCCAGTGCCGACGACATCTTGTCGCCATACCTTGCATCATACCCTCCGGCAGAGAACTTTACCGACGATACCAGGTCGGAATTTACAAAACTCAGCCCCTCCTGTTGTCCCGATCTAACCAGGAATGGACGGTAAATCTCTATGTCATTCACATAGACCAGGTTTTCATCAAAATTACCGCCTCTCACCGAATACTGGGAGCTGAGCTCATTATTGGAACTGACACCTGCCTGTGATTTAATGATGGCTTCCACCTTGCCTGTTGTGGTAGGCATGTAGTTGAGATCAGCCACATCGATTCTGTGAAAGGTGCTTGCCCTGTCCTGCCTTGCACTGACCGAGACTTCTTTGATGGCCCTTACATCTCTCTGAAGAGAAAGTTCCTGGTTCCTGGTTCCTCCTGCTTCAAGGCGTACCGCAAATTGTTTGGTAAGGTATCCAACACAAGATATCACAACAGTGTACGATCTTCCCGCCGGAACCGTCAGTTCATAATAACCCTCTAAGTTGGTCATGGTACCTGCCTGTGTTCCAAGTAGCGCCACATTGGCAAGTTCCACAGGATCTCCTATGCTATCTAACACCCTTCCTGTCAACAGCCCGGTTTCCTGGCCCCACAACAGAGGCGATGAAAGCAGAAGAAATGTTGATAAGAACAGCAGATTTTTCACGAACAGAAGTTTATTAGCATAAGCCCTAACAGGGTTCCCGAATATAGTACTAACTGATGAAAGTAGTTGAAAATTGTGCTTGAAACTTAATCATCCTGCTTGAAATCTCCCCGCTTCACAGAATCGAAGAATTTGGCCCATCTGATTGGATCAAATATGGTGTAGTATGGAGTCTGACCGGCAGTGTAGAGCTGGTTATACTGCTGTTTCATCACCTCCCTGAAATTTATATTGGGGCTTGGTCCAAAATCGTTCATTTTTATCTGTGTTTTGATAAGGGCAATGTTGTGATAAGCTCTTTGCTGATCGTCATCGGGTAGATCCAGGGCCAGGAATGCCTCCTTGAATTCCTGAAAGGTTTTCCAGGGATAGATCCTGACTTCCTCCAGATGAAAGGTGTCACTTACCAAAAAAATATCTGCAGGGTATTGTTGTCCCCCAATGGAATCGGGGATTACATGAATGGTCCCTTTATGCCCCATGTGACTGAACAGGATGGTGTCGTTGGGTCTGACAACTACTGCAAACATCCCTCTCAGGTCGGATGTGGTACCTCTGCGGTCGGACAGAATAATAATGTTGACATGTGGCAGGGGGCGATGTTGCAAATCTCTGATCATTCCGGAAAATTCCACCAGGTCATCGTCCAGATCTTTTTTACGCTGTCCGCTTGAATCAATGGAGAATGCCAGAATGATGACCAATCCTATCAGCAATCTGAGGTGAAAATTATGATTCCCGAAAAACATGCCGCAAAAATAGATAAAAAATAGCCGACAATACCGCCGGCTCCTTTAATAATGCCCTATTTTTGTAAATTATTAACACTAACAATTGCGATGGTTACTCAGAAAAGTATTACGCTACCTCCCATGCCCAGGGGATATCACCTTATCACCAGAAAAGTAGTGGAGTCTCTGGATCATATTCCTGAGGCAGGACTTATGCATGTGATTATACAGCACACATCGGCCGGACTTACCCTTAATGAAAATGCCGATCCCTCGGTGAGGGATGATTTTGAAACCTTTGTCAACTATTTGATACCCGAGAATCATCCCATGTACTCACATGTATTTGAGGGTGCTGATGATATGCC
>JAOZUK010000402.1 GCA_029938715.1 Bacteroidales bacterium
TATTTTCTCCGGGACCAACTTTTAGCGGTTTGCCATCGCGACCACAATCACGTTCCGCGCCAGTTGGTTCAATGTTCTCTCGATAATAGGCACCTTCGTGTTCAAACCATGCATTTGTAATTGCTTTTCTTACAGGAAGCAAACTGGTATAGTAGTTGAAAAATGGTTTCATCAGGTCGTAATCGCCACTCATAACCATTGGCCAATACAGCAACCTCTGGTTTTGAAAGGTATACCGCCTGCCCCAGTCGCGGTCGTCTTCATGACTGATTAAAAAACCATTTGATTCACTTGCAACAACTTTCTTCCAAATGTTATCTTCAGTACATCGCAAGGGTTGAGTAAACAGTCCTCCATTAAATTTAGTTTGATTTTTTCCGCGACTCTGACATGCCATTAAGTAGCGAAATACATTGTAGCTTTGTGTTATCAGCGCAGCAGCATCTTTCTCTTTTCTTTCTGAAATATAACCTTCACTGCTAATTTTTCCCTTTTCACCGGAAGGCATTTGATTGTCGGAAATAAAAATCCAGCTTCTGTCCCAGAAATCAGTCCACCATTTGCTATGGTTTTCCCAATCCTGCTTAGTGCTAACTGGTTTTGCAGCTTGCTCTTCAATTGTATTAATCCAATCGGAAGTTTCGGGAGTTTGTTTTGTTAATGAATGAATACGGATATCAAATCGTTTTCCTTTGCCGCTTAGGACATCATTTTCCAAAGTAAGGTCAGGGCTTTCCAAAAGATTTCCGAATGTATTGTAGATGTATGGGTCGGGATATTTTCCAATCATAGATTCCACATCGTAATATTTCATATCCGACTCAAAAACACTTCGGTCGCCAACGGCATAGTACCAAATAATTTTTCCATTTCTATCTACTCTAACATCCTGAGTTGGAGCGCTTGTATCTGCTTGTTTATTCTCGTCTGTTACATCGAAGCTATTAAAACCACATTGGTCGAATCGTTTCCAGAATTCAGGTTCTGCCCTTATTTCTATTTCATTGGGTGAATCAACTTCAATGTGGTAAACCGGGCGATTGGCATCTGCCCAGATTCTGATTTTTACATCATCCGCCTCAATTTGGACAGAACCAGTTTTCATATCCATAGTTTGCAGAAATGACTTGTCTATTACAAATGGATTTGGGTTGAATGAAATTCGAACCCTACCGGTTTTAAAAATATCGCCGCTGTGGGTAAAGGCGTCATTTTTTGACAATAGCAAATACAGGTCGCCATCTTCAATTGCATAAACACCTGCGGCAATGTCACCATTTCCCAGTGGCATTTGTCCTGTTGCGTCTTTTGATGGACTTTCCCATATAATATTGTAATTACCAATACTATCCTCTACTTGTGCCTGGATTTGAAAACTCAATACCACAAAAAAGAGGAATGAGAAAAGCCTTTTCACTTCATTTCGCATAATCCAATGAGTATCCATTATAAACACGTGCCAGAACAGCAATATTTTTATCATCTCCACGGAGACTATCAACAGCCGATTCGAGATAATTTTCAATAGGCAGTAGCAAAGAATTCTCACCAGGTTTAGTAAAACCGTAAAGCCCAACGCCTGCTTTAATAGCATTTGGTACTACCACCTTTGGATCCTGGTTATTCCAATTGGCCAGACAGGTAATTAAACGTGTTTTTTCTCCAACCATATTCCGTACTGCTTCAACTCCTTCCATATCTCCTGCTTCGTTCATAAGCCAATCGATTTGTTGAAACATTTTTGAATTAACAATGTGTGGATGCGTAATATCGAAGCTTGTTAACCAAATAATACAATCCGGATTGGTTTCCTTTGTTGCCTTGTAAATTACATCCCAACAAGCAGAAATTGCAAGCCGGCTGTAAGCATCATAATCCTCCTCTGAAAGTATATCCTCTCCGGGGAATTGTTTTTCCATAAGTTCTTCATAGCGCTGCTTTTCACAATCGAGCCATTTCCCGTTATTACTGCTTCTATTGGGTTGGTAAAACCAGTCAATCATAAATCCATCAATCCCTGTATTTTCAACGGCATCCCGGATTACTTCATCAAGGTAGCTAAGGTATTTCCTTGTATAAGGAATGTGCCGATCGTTGGGATATCCGTAGCTAAATTCGGGATTCTCCAATCCCCAGCGGGTGTTAGAACCAATGCACAAATACCCCATTACTTTCATTCCTTCCTTATGACCCAGACGAACCATTTCGGGCAGGAAATTGTGTTTTAAACCTGGTTGTTCTGGCACTACACCATTTTTATACCAGGCATAACCATTACACGATACAATAAACGTTTGGATTGTATTCGCTCCCATATCCTTATACCAATTCACATGCTCTGCAGGGTTTGCATCGGCCCACAAGCCAGGTTTGGCAAATGCATTGGGACCTCCTTCTCCCCAATTAAAATCGATACTAAAGGCTTGTATCGAGCTATTTTGTTCAGATTTGTTATCAATACATGCTTTAAAAAGAAACATAAAAAAAATAAGAATTGGTAGAACTAATTTAGGTCGATTCATTGTGCTGATTATTTTGTATTATCTAGTCTCTGGTTTCTGAAATTATATATTTTTCTGCAGCATTGGTTTCAAACAAGGCAATTCCTTTGTCATCTATTTCTATCTCTTTTGCCATGTCACTTTTTTCATTTCAGATTTCCACCTTTTCCCAAGGACTTACAAAACTGAGATGAAACCAGAAACCCTCCCCGAGCTCGTAAGGTTGTGAATTCAGCATCCTTTTCCCTGGGCCAGGCCGGAAAGACGCGAACAATGTTGTCAACGCTCTGTAACAGAAGTTCTGAAATAGCACCTGTTGCTGCAAACATCTCTGTATAATGGCCGAAACCATCAAAAAGCGCATAAACCAGGGAATGAATATCACCGTTTCCCTGAATCAAGGCATCCATTGTGGGTGATTTCAGCGAATTAGTTTCAATTCTCGCAT
>JAOZUK010000403.1 GCA_029938715.1 Bacteroidales bacterium
AAGCGAATTGCCAAAGTAACATCCACACTGGTTCCCATGATGGCACTTATATACCTTTTGGGTGCCATTGTGGTTATTGCCACCAACTATCAAAACATCCTTCCCTCCCTGGGTTCGATCTTTACCGATGCATTTACAGGGAGCGCAGCTATCGGAGGCTTCCTGGGGGCCGGCTTTGCTTTTACCTTTAATAAAGGGGTGAACCGGGGACTCTTCTCCAATGAGGCCGGACAGGGTTCAGCTCCCATTGCACACAGTGCCGCAAAGGCACAGGAACCTGTATCCGAAGGAATGGTGGCCATCCTTGAGCCATTTATTGATACCATCATAATATGCACCATCACTGGATTGGTATTGCTCTCAACGGGTGTATGGAATGAGAAAATTGAAAACCGTTTTCAACAGGCCGACCTGGTGATTCTGGATGGAACCTATTTGGAGTCTGATGATGCCGACAGGGTTTTGATGGCCCGTTCATTTGGCAACGACACTACGCTTGCACTTTTTACCGGCTCCCTTGAAGTTAATAAAGGATCGGTGGTTACGGAAGGTATTACCATAGTCCATGCCGAATCTTTTGCAGAGGATGTGATAGTTAACATGGGCTCAGATAAATATACCGGTCCCATACCGGTAAAGAATGGGGTAGTCCAGTTTTCTGAACTGGCCGCTGAGTCGGCCGGAGTGAATTTTACGGGACGTTCTCTGATCCATAGTGCAGCACTGACGACCCAGGCTTTTAAGAGGAGTGTAATGGGGGATTGGGGACAATACATTGTCTCCATCGGACTGTTACTGTTTGCCTTTTCAACAGCTATCTCCTGGTCCTATTATGGAGGAAGGGCGGTGACCTACCTGTTTGGGACCAAATATGTAATTGTCTACAGGCTAATCTATGTGGTGGGATTCTTCCTGGCCTCATTCACCGATACCACCATTGTATGGAACCTATCGTACATCACCATTGCTATTATGACCATCCCCAACCTGTTTGGTTTATTGGTGTTGAGAAAGGATATCAAGCGTACCATTGGTAAGTACTGGATCGATTTTAAGAAAGATTGGCCTCAGGAGAAGCTACCGGCAGGGCAGAGGTAACTGAATTTCCTGGGAGAAGTATTCTATTTTTTCATCTCCAGCAGCGCCACATTCTCCACATGATGCGTATGTGGAAACATATCCACCGGTTGTATCTTCTTTACCTCGTATAATTGGCTGAGCAACTCCACATCCCTGGCCTGGGTTGCAGGGTTGCAGGAGACGTATACAATGCGTTCAGGAGCAATTTTTAGAATCTGTTCCACCACTTTCGTATGCATACCGGCTCTGGGCGGGTCTGTAATGATCACATCAGGTTTTCCATTCTCTTTTATGAATCCATCGGTGAAAATATCTTTCATATCTCCTGCAAAAAACCTGGTATTGTCAATCTGGTTAAGTTCAGAATTGACTTTTGCATCTTCAATGGATTCGGGAACCGACTCAATTCCCACTACAGTCTTAGCCCGATCAGCCATGAAATTGGCTATGGTGCCGGTTCCGGTATAGAGGTCATACAGGATTTCGTTGCCACTAATACCTGCAAACTCCCTGGTTACCTGGTAAAGTTTAAGGGCCTGGTATGAATTGGTCTGAAAGAATGATTTGGGTCCTATCTTAAAGGTCAGATTCTCAAGTTTCTCAAAAATGTGATCCCTTCCGGCATAGGTGATGATGTCCTGGTCGTACAGAGTCTCATTCTTCTTTGGGTTGACTACATACATGAGGCTGGTCAGATCGGGGAACTCATTTTTCACACCTTCAAGCAAATCATATACTTCAGGGACGTCAAACTGTACAGAGAGGATCACCATTACTTCTCCCAGGGTGGAATTTCTGATAATCAGGTTTCTTAACAATCCCTCATTGGATTTGTGATCGTAGAAGGATAGCCCTTTCTCAAGGGACAGGTCTCTTAAAAAATTTCGAATTTGATTGGTGGGTTCAGCCTGCAGGTGACAGGTATGCAGATCCACCACCTTATCAAATCTTCCAGGTACATGTAATCCGACAGCATTGGTATGTTCTATGGGGGCTTCGCTTTTAGCCTCATGATCGAGTAGCCAACGCCTGTTGGAGAAAGTATATTCCAGCTTATTCCTGTACCGAACAGTGGGATCAGATGCCAGGATGGGAAGTGATTCGGGAATCTTTACCCCGGCAATGTGACGAAAAGCATCAACTACCTGTTGCTGCTTGTAGAAAAGTTGCTTCTGGTAGGGGAGGTGCTGCCATTTGCAGCCGCCACAGACCCCAAAATGGTCGCAAAAGGGTTCTGTTCTCTCATCCGAAAAGCTCTGGTAATTTACCACCCTGGCTTCCATATAGCGACCCTTTTTCCTGAAAACCTGCAGATCTACCACATCACCTGGCACGGCCTCTTTTACAAATACTACCACATTGTCCACCCTTGCAATTGATTTGCCTTCTGCGCCAATGGTTTCTATGGTGACCCCTTCCAGCAAGG
The DNA here is from genome assembly GCA_029938715.1 of Bacteroidales bacterium. Lineage (GTDB taxonomy): Bacteria > Bacteroidota > Bacteroidia > Bacteroidales. The sequence continues at coordinate 2,507 of JAOZUK010000403.1, forward strand.
GTAGTTTCTTTTTCCTTCCCACAGTTGAATTATTTGAGGTGCAAATATAGATTAAACCTTGTTAAATGTACTAATCAGCCAATACCCTGGCAATGACCTCTTCCATATCCTTAGCTGCGTCCGACATGGTAGTTCGGATGATGGAAGACATGGGTTTTGCTACAAATCCGGAATTCATTCTTGAGATCCATACAGAACCGTCCTCTTTTTCATAAACATCCTCCCGGAATAGGATGGAAGGGGAGGCAAAAAAGGCAATCAGTAAACCAATGACTGTTCCTGAAGCAAGTCCGATGATAATTCCAGTTAGCATAGTGTTCATTTTATTATTATTTGGGGTTTGTATCGGGTAATTATACAATTGAGTCGGCGATTTGTTCTATTTTTGCCAACTGGAATAAGTAGAAAGTAGAAAGTATGCAAGTAGAAAGTAGAAAG
>JAOZUK010000404.1 GCA_029938715.1 Bacteroidales bacterium
GGCTAATTTCCCATTGGCAACCAATGAATTCTACAAGAACAAGGAAGGGGAGGAGATTTCCAAAACGGAATGGCACCGGATTGTGGTGTGGAATAAGGCTGCAGATATTGTGAAGCAGCATGTGAATAAGGGGGATGCACTCTATGTTGAGGGAAAAATCTCAACCAATTCATGGGATGACAAGGAGGGGAACAAGCATTACAGCACAGAGATTATTTGCGATAATTTCCTGTTTCTTTCACCCAAGAATGTTGAGGAAGCTGTTAAAGCTGAGTAAAGCTTACTTTTCCGCTTCCTTCCCTATATGTTTTAGTCGCCTGTTATAGAAGACGGATATTCCCAGTGAGATAATTGAGATGAATAGCAGTGCCACAATCCGGTAGCCAAGACTGATACTCTTCAGGTCAACTATGAAGAGGTATAATACGGTAATCACCATGGTGATGATGGCTAACCAGCGGTACTTAATGTTTTTGATTAATATACTGAGGATGAAGAATAAAAGGGCGGTAAGCGCCCAGGATAGGGTCACGAATTGGGTAGGTACGGCATGATGTAAGCTGTAAAGTATCATTGCAGATCCGATGAACAGATAGGTGTTTCTGATTATTTCGGTTCGAATCTCCAGCCTCCTTTTCTTCCAGTTCATAACTCTTGCTGTGACAAGTGCTACCACCGCAAAGGAGAAGTTGATCGTTGTAAGGGAATCGGCTGTTGCCAGGTAAGAGATCAATAATCCAATGAATAAAATGGTGTTCATTATCACTATGAATCTGGATCTGAACCATAATGCCATGGATACAACCAACAGACTTTGAATGGATAAAAGGAAGAAGGCAAGTGGGAAGTTGTATATGCCTGCAATGGTAATACTCAGGGATATAAAACTGTAAATGGCATATATGGCTGCTACTGTTTTCCAGGTGCCACGGGTCTGAAGCAGTATGGAGTAACCCATGCAGAATGTGGCAATCAGTCCAAAATAGAGAAAGTAGTTATCTGTGAAAAAGGCCAGGACAGCCAGGATAAAAATAAAAGAAAAACCAATTCCATTAAGGATTATACCTGCCGTTAGAAAGCGAGCAGGAACTGTTTCCAGTTTTGGGAGCATGGCAAGAAGTGAATAGGATATTGCACAACCAAACAGGTAGATATATCCAAACTGATGATTTGTGATTATTTCGATAGACCCACTCAAAAACGGATTGCCCATGATCCATATGAGGAAGGTAATATAGACCAGGAAAATTGAAATGACTAAGCCGATCCACCAGTTGTTTCTGGATGCAAAGAATATGGATGATCCTGTGACTCCTACTGTGATCAACAGCATCATATGAGTGGAATTACTATACAGGGCAGTGATTACAGCCATGATCCAGACAAGGACAGCCAATACCTGGGATTTATTCCTGAATGACAGGAATATCAATGTCACCACAACAAGCAAAACAACCCCATGTCCAACCCATATATTCTCTATGATTCGGCTCCCCTGGAAAAGATAGATTCTCATGGAGATAATAAATAGCATGATATGTCCATTGTATGTAAAAAGGCGTGACAAATAGGGGAGCGATATTTTGGAGTAACGACCGGCAACATATATACCTGCAACCAAAATTAGCCCCAGCAATACAGAGAATGCTTCTTGTCCGTTTTTTTGAAGGAATTGTGTAAGGAACAGGATCCCGAACAGCAGTACAATGTTTCCAAGCCAGGCCATCCCATACTCTCCAATCCTGGATTCAACAGATTCATGTTGGCCATAGGAGGTTTGGGAGTCAGTAATTTCATGGGATTCTGTTGTAGTGTGATCTCTGACTATTCCTATCTCTCCGGGGCGGGCAAATGCTTTTTCTATTTTGATCAATCTATTCTCCAGGTCATTTATTCGACTGCTAAGGCTATCAAAGTTGGTATGCTGCTTTTGAAGTTCGTTTTCCATAAGAGAGCAAATTTGTTCAATCAGATAACGTTTTCTTCCAGGGAGGCATTAGCCAGAGTAAAAATGCCAGAACGCAAAATGGGAGTAGAATCCAGAGCAGAGTCATAAATAGTCCTTCAGAACCAATCAATCCCAATTTGAAGTTGGTAAAACCATGGAAACTTTTTGAGAATAGTTGACCCCCTATCACCACATTCCACCTCATGAAAAATATGCCTGTCAGTACCATAAGGCCTGTAATCAGGTATATGGTTTTCCGGATCTTCGCCTTTATCTTAAATACCTGTATGGCTCCAAGTCCAATTAGCGGAAGTAACATTCCAACTGTAATCTGCATGCCAAATAGGGTAATATACAGTTTGCCATTTACCAGGATCTTGAGTATGTCGAAGGACTCTTCTGCTTCATAAATTCTATGTACCTGGTCGAGAGATTCGAGGCTAAAGTCAAGTATTAACATATAGAACAGGTATTTCCCAATAGTGTCGAGGCAGGGCATATCAATCTTTACTTTTCGTATATAGGAAATGATCATGTAAAGGACCATTACCAGGGCAATTCCTGAAACCATGGCGGAAAAAAGAAAAATCACAGGCATAAGGACTGTGGACCACCATGGATTGGCCTTAATGGAACCAAATATAAATCCCACATATCCATGTAGAAGGAATGCCGAGGGAATGCCAATCACTGTGATGATATAACCCAATCGCTCATCCCATTTTAAGGCTTTTGGTGAAATGTCGGAAACACCCAGGGTCAGGATTTTATAAATGATACGTTTGACACCTTTCTCTTCTCTGGACCAGATCACGAAATCACGACGGTAGTCAAACCAGATCTCAAGCAGCAATACCACCATAAGGTACCACAGATAAACAAATCCAAATATGGCCATTGCAGATGAGCCATTGGGTGTGATCATTATCTCATAGAATCTTCCCGGCTTTCCAAGATGGGCAACCAGGGGCAGTGGAGCACAGATTAGAAATGC
>JAOZUK010000405.1 GCA_029938715.1 Bacteroidales bacterium
GTCTCATCTGTAAGGGATGCTACCGCGACTGCCCTTAAAACCATGCGCTTGTGATGGAGGAGAAGAGAAAAAATATAGCCATGGCTCTTTGTACCGGATGTGATATAGGGAATTGCATTGAAGTGGATCAGTTGATCCGTGTTTCGAAGGATGCTCTGGAGGGCCTGAAAATTATTACCCACTCTGCATTATGTTCAGAAGCCGGACTGGAAGCCTTGCATGGGATGGTTCGTGAAGATTCGATAAGTCGATTGGCCGTAGCAGCGTGTTCTCCCAGGGCAAAGGTGTCTGAATTCACGCTGGACGGAATCTATGTGGATCGGATCAACCTGAGGGAACAGGTGAGCTGGGTGATGGAACCCAAACATGAAGATACGCAGATGTGTGCAGAGGACCAGACCAGGATGGTGCTGGCAAAACTGAATGCCATCAGCGACAATACCCCCTATATTCCTGAAACACTCTATGATGATATCCTGGTACTGGGCGCAGGAATCTCGGGGCTAACTGCTGCTCTGGAGGGAGCTGAGAGCGGTCGCAAGGTACATCTGGTTGAGAAGAGTTCTTCTCTGGGTGGATATGCAGGCAGACATTTTAAGGTGCTACCTTCTGAGGCCCAGGTTGCTCCACTGGCAGAACCCAATGTGACTGAACTGGCCCAAGAAGTGCGTTCACATCCCAATGTGACCATATACCTGGAGACCACCCTGCACTCCATAGCTGGTGAACCTGGCAGTTTTACGGTCAGATTAAAAGATAGGGAGGATACGATTCTGGGAGTAGGTGCCGTGGTTACAACCACTGGATGGAAGCCCTATGAAGCCAATCGTTTAAGCCACCTGGGGTATGGATCGGAAGGGGTGAAGACGCTGGAAGAGTTTGAATCATTTGTTTACAACGGCCAGGTGCCCGATCGGGTCCTGTTTCTCCTTTGTGCCGGATCCAGGGATGAAAACCACTTAAGTTATTGCTCCTCCTACTGTTGCACAGCGGCACTTAAACAGGCCCTCTATGTAAGGGAGAAGAATCCCAATGCAATGGTATTTATAGTCTACAGGGATATTCGTACCCCCGGCTTTCAGGAGGAGTTCTATAAGACTGTTCAGTCCGATGATGCCATATTTATGACCAAGGGATTGGTCGAATCGGTCCAGACAGGAGAAAATGGAATTCAGGTATCGGTTACAGATTCATTGCTTGATGAACATGTGATCATTGAGTCGGATATGGTGGTCCTGGCCACGGGAATGGTACCCAATGGTACTGACGACCTACAACTTCAATACAGGCTGGGGACGGGCCTTCCAGAGATTGAGTATGATTTTTCTGACTCCCATTTTATATGTTTTCCCTATGAGACAAGGCGTACGGGTATATATGCTGCAGGCACAGTCAGGGCACCCATGGACCTGGAGTCCAGCAGGGAAGATGGCACCGGAGCCATGATGAAGGCTATTCAGTGTATCGAGTGCGTGAAAAGGGGAGAGGCAGTTCATCCCAGGTCGGGAGATCAGACCTATCCCGAACTATACATGGAACGCTGTACTGATTGTAAACGCTGTACGGAAGAGTGTCCATTTGGAAGTTATGATGAAGATGAGAAGGGAACGCCTCTGCCCAATCCAGCCAGGTGCCGGCGCTGTGGTATATGCGTGGGATCGTGCCCGGAGAGGGTGATTGGTTTTACCGATTTCTCCATCAACAGTGTTTCAGCAATGATCAAATCGGCACATATACCTGACGAATTTGAAGAGAAACCCAGGGTGCTGGCCTTCGTTTGCGAAAATGATGCCTATCCTGCTTTGGATGATGCTGGTGTAAACCGGCTGAAGTACAGTCCTTTTGTTCGCATCATCCCGGTGCGCTGTCTGGGTTCCATCAATAAGGTATGGATTTCAGATGCCCTTTCACACGGCTACGATGGTATTCTCCAAATCGGGTGTAAGCCCGGGGATGATTACCAATGCCATTTTATACAGGGAAGTCAACTTACCGAGCAGCGGGGCGAAAATCTTCAGGAAACCCTGGAGACCATGATGATCGAACCGGAGCGTATACGAACCAGTTTTGTGGAAATTACCGGGTTTCATGAAATACAGAAGATCATAAATGACTATGTGGAGGAAGTGGAGCTTATTGGCCCCAATCCCTTTAAAAGTATGTAGGAATAGGTTAATAACATGAGTAAAGTGAGTATAATTAGTCCTGATATAGAATTCAAGCGGGAATTGACTAAGCTGAGTGGCGCACAGTTAAGTCAATGTATGCAGTGTGGAAATTGTTCTGCAGTATGCTCACTGGCGCCCGAAGAAAGGCCATTTCCAAGGAAAGAGATGATATGGGCAGGTTGGGGTCTAAAAGAAAAACTGATTGGGAATGTGGATGTGTGGCTCTGTCATCAATGTGGTGATTGCAGCAGTTACTGTCCGAGGGATGTAAAGCCAGCAGATGTGATATCTGCCATCAGACAGAAATCTTATCTACACTATGCCCGTCCCAGGTTCCTTGCCAAGCTGGTAAGTGAACCCACTCTTCTTCCAGTGGCTATTGCCATCCCAGTGCTTGTTATTATCGGTATCCTATCTGCTGCAGGAACTTTTAGAATCCCTGAAGGGCCTGTGGACTATTCTGCTTTTTTCCCACACGGATGGCTTAATTCTACCTTCTCAGTTATTACCCTGATCTTTTATGGATTGGCCAGCTGGGGGATAGGATCCTTCTGGAAGGATATGAAGTTGCAGACCCCACCTCCTGGTGAGATGGATGGAAAGTTGCCGGTCCTTAAAGTGCTGGGGGAGATCCTTTCACATTCAAATTTTTCCAGTTGTGGATCACGTAAGAAGAGAGCCATCGCTCACATGCTGGTATTTTTTGGTTTTGGATTGTTGATTCTGGTTACACTCTATGCCATCCTGGCATCCATTACCCATAATTATCCGCTT
>JAOZUK010000145.1 GCA_029938715.1 Bacteroidales bacterium
AACATTACGTATATAACGTTTTATCGTATTAAGTATATATCGTCGTGCTTTCTTAAGTATGTTTTGTATAAATAATCCCTGGTCCATCTGAGTCACCCGCTCAGCATCACTAGAATTTCCACACATAGAATTGAGAATCTGATTTATTGAGTAGGGTTCGGGAGGTCCTGTGTCCTGAACCAAAACAAGTATCTACGGAGCCCACAGAACCATACCGTAATTCATTTTTACAAGGTATCCGAGATAGGCGCTTATAAGGGAGACGTTTCAGTATTTGATTCATATTTAGTTAGATTGTATCTTGCTTATACCAACCATATCTATAAATGCTGGTTAATACTAAAAAACTATCCCAATTCTGGCAGGTACTCCAATCGGGGAAGGCATTACGAATAATTTTAACTTCTATTTGGTTAATTCTACTTCTTACAGTTTTTTCTAAACAAGTTGCCTTTGGGCAAAAGTCATTTATTACCAACTATACTGAAGCTGATTATGGATCAAATGATTATACCACGAGCCCTCAGAATTGGGGAATCATTCAAGATAATTACGGTAGAATATTGGCAGGTAATGCTACAGGTGTATTGATCTTCGATGGCTCCGATTGGTCTATGGTCCGGGGGACCGAGAATCTTAGTGCAAGCTACTTCGCCAGAGATAATTATGGTAACATATTTACGTTTGGCAAGGACCGGGAGGAGTTGGGCTATATTGGGGTTGATAACCGGGGAAGATCTGAGTATTTCTCATTATTACATTTTTTACCGGATTCTGGACGAAATGTTGGTCAAATCTATGCAATTATTGGAATTGAAAATGAAATATATTTTGAATTTAAAGACCAACTTTTCCGCTACCGCGATAGCGTATTTTTCCAATGGGATATTTCAATCGTAAGTGATCTGTTTGACGTCAACGGGCAGCTAATTTTTCAGGATAGTGATCAAAACATTATAATCCAAAAGGATGAGGATTTCCAAATTCTGATTTCTGTCAATAACGACTTGAATCTGGCATTGGCAGGAATATATGCATTGGATGATGGAAGTTATCTCTTATTCGATATGGATGCTAGAATGTTTATTGCGAAGCATAACCAGCTTAGCCAAATTGAGACTCATTTTGGTGACCAAAATACTCAAATCACTATTACTGATGTATGTCAAGTTACTAATGATTTATACGCATTAGTAGTCCGAGGCAAAGGTTTAATTATTGTGAATTCTGAAGGGCAATTGGTAAAACGGATTGACAAGAATCTGGGATTAGGAAGTAACACAGTTTATACTTTATTTCAGGATACCGATGGAGGATTGTGGGCTGGATTAGATAATGGAATAAGTCGGATTCAAATATCAAATCCTTTGTCATATTATGATCATACCCTGGGATTGGAGGGGGTAGTTTTGTCGGCAGCTCAGAAAGGTGATTGGTTGTATGCGGGTACTACTGCCGGTTTGTTCACAATGAATACAAAGACCGAAGAAGAATTTTCAAAAATACCTGGATTTCGTGAAGTTTGGGATATACAATTGATCAATGATGAAATAATTGTGGCTTCCGGTTCTGGAGTACACAAGCTAAGGAACAATAGAATTATTGTAACGATTGATGTTAACGCCAGGGCAATTTTGATGACTGATTATCCTGATATTATCTGGGTTGGATTAAGCAATGGAGTTGGCAGAATTGATGTATCAGGGGAGAAATGGCAATGGGAAGGTAAATTGCCAGGGATATCACATGAAGTAAGGACCATGGCATTTGAATCCGATTCAATCCTATGGGCTTCCTTTGAGCAGGTTTCAAGACTTATATTTTCTGATCCTCGCGATACGAATCCTGAAATAATAACTTTTGGGGAGACACATGGCATAAATGAGAACTTCTTTCTCATTGAGCCAAATATTATACAGGATAAAGTAGTATTCGGGACGGGAGACGGGATTTATTATTACGATCCAGATATTCAAGAATTCAGAGCCGAGACTACTTTTGGAGCAGAGTTTATTAATAAGGAAGCATGGGCCATAGCTGAGGACTTTGATCAAAGTATTTGGATATGCTCAGTTGATTATGATGCTATATTATCTCATCTGCCTGACGGTACGTATTCAACAGATTCCATTTCTTTGGCTCCGCTTTTTGGAACTGATATATGGAAGATCATCCCTCAGGATAAAGACATAATCTGGCTTTGTACAACTGACGGACTTTACAAGTACGATAAATCTCAACCAAAGGTAGAGGGTCGTGCCTTCCAGGCTCTAATTACTCGCGTAGAAATTAACCGCGATTCAATTGTGACTTACCTGGAGGGGAGTGAATCTTCACGGGATTTCGAATATGTTATAAATGAATTTACTCGCTCACAAGATGATATTCGATTTCGCTTTACAGCACCATCATATTATAAGGATGAATTACTCAAATACTCATTCAAACTTGAAGGGTATGATAAGGATTGGTCTGTATGGACCGAAGAAAATCAAAAGGAGTATACCAACCTACCAGCCAATAACTACAAATTCCGGGTAAGGGCTACCAACCTTTATGGTTTTATTTCTGAAGAAGCTATTTACTCATTCCGAGTACTTCCTGCCTGGTGGGAAACCTGGTTGGCGAAGGTTTGTTATTTTCTGTTCAGTATACTTATAATTTATCTGATAATAAGGTGGCGTACGGCAAGTCTTACCCGAAAGCAAAAAAGGCTTGAGTATAAGATTCAGCTTGCAACAAAAGAAATACGGAAACAAAAAGAAGAAGTAGAAGACCAGAAGGAAGAAATAGAATCACAACGCGATGAAATTGAAGTACAACGCGACGAAGTTGAAGCCCAACGTGACCAGCTTGAACTACAACGTGACGTAGTAGTCTCACAAAAAAATGAGATTATTGAAAGCATAAATTATGCACAAAGGATACAAAGTGCAATGTTACCTCCTGAGACATATATTACTGAGCTTTTGAATGAGAATTTTATTCTATATAAGCCCAGGGATATTGTAAGCGGAGATTTTTATTGGGTTAAACAGGTTAACCAATATATCGTATTGGTAGCAGCCGATTGCACAGGTCACGGTGTACCAGGTGCGCTTATGAGTATGCTTGGCATAAGTTATTTGAATGAAATAGTGCAAAGAAGAGAGATAACTCAAGCAAACCAAATTCTAAATGAGCTAAGAAAACAGATAAAGTATTCCCTCAGACAACATGGACAACGGGATGAGTCGAAAGATGGCATCGATATGGCATTATGTGTATTGGATTCAAGAAATATGACGATGCAATATTCAGGAGCAAATAACCCATTATACCTGATTAGAGATTTACAAGGCAAACCTGAACTGAAAGAAATCAAGGCAGATCGAATGCCGCTAGGGTATTATCAGGGTAAGGATATATCATTCAACAATCATGATATTCAGCTTGAAATAGGTGATACATATTATATGTTTTCTGATGGATTTATTGATCAGAAAGGAGGGAAGGATAATAAGAAATTCATGAGTAAAAACTTCAAAGACCTACTTCTGGAAATAAATGATCAACCTATGCACGATCAGAAAGCAATTCTTGAAAAAACACTAAAAGATTGGATGGGTAGTAATTCTCAAGTAGATGATATATTAGTAGTTGGGGTGAGGGTATAGATTTTAAGCGGTCAAGACGAAATAGCGACACCAAATCGGATACCTATTGTGATTAGAAATTCATAGATAGCTCAAATACAGCCGTATGCCGATGGACCGGGACCTCCCAAAGGCTATCCTTGCTTAGCTTGTGCCCCGTATACTACTGCCAACCAGGAGGAAACAGCAGCGGAACATCTCGTCCTCAGTCTCTAAGACCGGGATTAGGCTTATCTTACTGAGTAAGACTAAGCTGCGAGAGCATAGTTATTATCGCCAATTATAAGTGTGAAATCTGGGATTAACGAGCCATATTCCCACGCTCGACATGCTTACATACCGATTCATCCCGCTGTCAAATCCAGCTCAGCCCCGGAACTGCCGGGATATACCCCCAATGTGAAACCCCGGACCGAAGAAGGTGCCCGGATCACTTCCACCGCTTTTCTGTTCTTTGAATTCGCTGCCGAGGCACTCACCTATGAAGTGGGCGACACTACCCCCCGGGAATTCATCCGCCGGAAAGCCGAAGTGACCGCCGAGAAGCTCATGGAGCTCATGCTGGAGAGAGCCCCTTAAGGCCAGTCACTGCCTGATGATTTTTCGGGTTGTCACGTAATCTTTTGTCTCGATTGTAATAAAATACACTCCTTTCCTGAAAGAAGTGAGGTCCAGTTGATGCGTGTTCCCTTCCATCTCCCCAAGGAAAATCACTTGACCGTTTAGCATAGAAATCTCAATGGAATGCCAGCCTTGGCTATTTGATTCAATGGTTAGCATGCCGTTGGTGGGATTGGGGTAAAGTCTGAGCTGATCCTGTAAATCAGACAGAATTTCACCTGTAATTTCAGTGTGGGTATCACCCCCGCTACCATGTCCTCCCCCCTGGTAACCCCCGCTTGGGTAGAACTGGGATAGGCAAATCATTGGGATCCCCAGTATAACTAGAAATATAAGCAGACTTTTCTTCATGATCATGAGATTTGTGGTATATATTCTTTAATGCAGAGTATTTGCCGAACTAAAACCGGGTTTTGGCACAAAGGGGCCAGGATGAGGAGCAGTAGATTGTCCGCATTTATCCAGGAAATCCTGTCGTCCCGGGTTGGTATATCTCTCTGTGTCTGCACTCCTGAAGAGGTCTTTCTTACTTCGCGTACCCGGAGTGCATATCCTGTCCAACTTCGTTGTTTTCCCAGGCTTCCAGGTCCAGGGTTTCCATTCCCTGGTGGGTGGAGCGGGTGGTTTCCCTAAGCGTGCATTCCACCAGTTATTTGGATTAGGCTGTTCAAACCACCGTCCGCTGTCAAAGTCACCCTTCATACTCGGCGTGCGTCTGAAATTGACGCCACCAAGCCGCCGAAATACGGAAGCACCAGACAGGGCATATACTGTATTTGCGCCTACCCCCTCCCAATCATCCCGCAACACGGATGCATATGTCTCGGTCCCCGCCAGAACGACCAGTCCGACTCCGACCGCTTTTGCTGTGAAAGCGGCAGTGGGAGTAGCCAGAGCCAGTGCTGTTGGCAGTACCACAGCTGCAGGAAGCGCAGCCTCTGCGCTTGCGAGAACTAAAGGCGCAGCGGCGGCGGCGGCGGCGGCGGCCACGGCCACAGTTACTGCAGCCCCGGCAACCCCGACACTTGCTTTGGTAGATTTCTCGACCCACCCGCCTTGCTTCTCAGCCTTCATGATGGGATTGTGGTCTTTTTGCAGCTGTAGGTCATACTCGGTGACACCGAGTACGTAACCCAGGGCATTGCCCATGGCACGACCTGAGTTATAGACTCCTTTGAAAAAAGCCCCTACCGGATTGAGACCACTCGGATCCAGATTCGATGCCGGATTATTACCCACATATGCAAAAGGAAGATCCGATCTGTAGTTTGGATTTGTGCCGCAAGAAGGAGTTACCAATATTTCTCTCCATAATGGATCCCTCGTAGTAAAACTTCCTGTGCCTGGATCGTAGCTTCTTGCCCTGAAGTAATATTGCCCAAATTGCGGATCGTATGTCCTGCCGGCAAATTGAAAATAGTTATGGCCGTATAATTCATCCTCTTCCCTGATCTTAACCCCGTAAGCATCATAGTCGGTTCTGCCGGCCAGGTAGTACCATGAATCAATAATACACCGCGTGGATCCCAATCCGTCTGTGATGTGGTAAAAGGTATATTCCCACAGGCGCTGGCTGGTGATCTCATCGTGCGTGGCACCCATGGTCACATGATTCCATTCCTGCGCATCGCTCGAATACCGGCCAAGCACATTTTCATGGCACCCGCAGCAAATCGGACAGGGTTGGCAATCTGTTAATGACCAGGCGGTCGGACTCGCAGTTTTTCCCATCCTGTGCCACTCTCCCGACCAGTCATAGGTGACCGTATCTCCACCGGGAAGGAGTACCTCTGTTAATTTGTTTGGATAGTTATAGGAATAGTAAGTGGTATTTGTTCCTTCGATTCTGCTTGTGAGATTACCGTTGTTGTCCCACATATTCATGATAGAACCACTTGTCAGCAAACGTCCATCAGCGTCATAGCTGGAGTAGGTGCTATCCTGGTCAGTAGTCTTCCAGATTCTGTTCCTGTCCTCATCATAGACATATTCGGTGGAACTTCCACCTATCATGGCTTCGCTGATCAATTGATTCAGATCATCATAGGCGTAGAGAATGGCAGTTGTATCCCGTCCGGTAAAGCTGGGTATGACTTCATCCGCTGATAATCTATTCCCATTCTTGTCGTAGGTATAAAAGAAACTGGCGATCAGCCACCCCGTATCATGGTAGTAAATAAGCGACAGAAGATTTCCGGATTTGTCGTGAGAATATAAGGCATACATCCCGTTGCCAAAGGTTTTCTTGGTTCTCCTGTTTGACTGATCATACTCATAACTTGTTAGCTCGTCGTATTTATTCGTGATGCCTGTCATTTGATTGCCGGCATTGAAGGAATACCCGACCTTTTCCCCGTCGGCGATCATCGATATCCTGTTTCCAGATTTATCATATTCATATTGAATCTCCTTCGTAAAATTGCCATTGAAGTCATTAGTGATGGAAATCAATTGATTACGACCATCATAGGCTTTTGTTATGATGCCTTTTTCATCACCCGTGTTTGTGCTTATCTGAGTAATATTGCCCATGGCATCATAAGCATATTCCATTGATCTGTTGTCAGAATCATAGTTGATCTTAACAGCTCTGTTCAGTACATCATATTCACTGATTTTTTTCGAACCATCCGGTTTGATCTCTTCCACAATATTCCCGTTCCCGTCATATTTGATGACTGTTTCATTTCCAAGGGGTGTCCTCATTTTTACAACCAGGTTTCTGTCATCATATTCATATGAAATTTCATTTTCTTTCGGGCTTGTTTCTTTCAGTTTATTTCCGTTTGGATTATAAGCATAGCTTGTTTCATTCATGTTGGCATCTGTCATCTTTACCATTCTGTTCAGACCATCATAAACATATTGTGTCTCGTTTCCTTTCATGTCGACATTGGAAATCAGGTTTCCCTCCGCATCATAGCTATAATGCTCTGTGTTCCCCAGAGGGTTGGTCAAGCTCGAAAGGCGGCAGCAATCATAGGTGTATCTTGTTGTATTTCCGCTTTTATCGGTTTCGGCAAGTAGCTTACCCGCAGGGTCATAGGTAAAGGTTTCCATTCCGCCCAAGGGTAAGGTTACTGATATCATTTGATCTGTCTCATCGAATACATATAGCGTAAGATCTCCGTTCTTATTGGAGTGACTGACCATATTCCCATTGGGATCATAGCTATAAATCTCTGCAAATCCCAATGGATCAGTACTCGAAATCAACTGGTTCAACAGGTTAAAAGCGTATCCCGTTGAGTTTCCGTTTTTATCAGTCTGGAGAAGTAAATTCCCTTCAGAATCAAATTGATACAGTTCGGATACTGCATCGGGGTCAATGGTTTCAATCCTCCTGTCAAGGACGTCGTACACATGCCTGGTCGTGTGCCCGTTTTTATCGGTCTGGGATAATAAATTCCCCTCGGCGTCGTAGGCCAATGCTTCCGTATATCCTGATGGATCGACAACCCCCGTCAACTGATTCATCTCATCATATGTATAAGTGGTGGTGTTCCCGTTCCGGTCGACGTGGCTCAGCTTGTTACCATTGCTGTCATAACTGAATTTTTCGGTATGGCCCAGGGCATCGGTAATACTGGTGTTTTGATTGATAGCGTTGAAAGCATAGTTTGTGGAGAAGCCATTCTTGTTCTTCACTGCAATACGATTTCCGATAGGATCATAGGAATATTGTTCTGTGTTGTTGCCCGGATCAGTCATGCTGATTTGTCTGTCAAGGCAATCATATGTGTAGCTGGTGGTGTTTCCGTTTTCGTCGGTGCTGCTGGTAAGATTCCCAATGGCATCAAATGAACTTGTGTGCACATTCCCCAGGGGATCAAACGATTTAATCTTCCAATTTCTGGCGTTATATTCATACGTCTGGGTATTTCCCATATTGTCGGTACTGCTGGTTAGGTTTCCCAGGCCATCAAATGAGGATGTAACTGCGAAACCCAGGGCATTGGTGATGGAACTCAGTCGGTTGAGTGCATCATAGGTGTATGATGTGCTTGCATTGTTCCTATTGGTGGTGCTGACCAAGTTGCCTACAGCATCAAATGAAAAACTGGTGAAATTTCCCAACGGATCCGTTCTTTGGATGATACGTCCGAGTATATCAAACATGTAGGTGTACATGTCGCCATTCTTACTTTCGGAACTGATCTTGCTACCTGTTTGGTCATAGGAATACTTTTCAGCATTTCCCAGCGGATCAGTTATTTGGGTAATGTAGCCATGGTCATTGACCATATATGAGTATGTATTTCCGTTTCCATCTTTGGATGTCAGCATATTTCCAAAACCATCGTAGGTAAACACTGTCAAGTTCCCCAGGGGATCTTTGGTCTCCAAGAGATTGCCTTGGTTATCGTAGGTATATATGTATGTGTTTCCGTTTTTATCAGTTTCAGACAGAAGCTGACTGAATTCATCGGAGTAAGTGAATTCATTGGTGTTTCCAAAGCAATCGCTTTCTCTGATCAGATTGCCTTTGGAGTCATACGCGTAGTCTGTTGCATTCCCATTCTCGTTTTCAAACCGGGTGATGTTATTGTGTGCATCCCAGGTGAATGAACGCGTACTCTGATCAGCTTGGGTAATTTTGACAATTCTTCCTCCATCATCGAATGAATTTATTACCTCCAGTGTTCCTGAATGGGCCTTCTTGCTGATGGTGGTGGTAGCCGCCGATTGGTTGTAGGAGACACCCATTTCATATCCCACTGCCTGACAGCGAATACCGGACACCGGATTGTTATCGCGATCCTCATATGAAATCTGAATTTCAGTGGATCTGGCATTGGTGATCCCGGTCATCTTTCCTTTCTCATTGTAAGTATAAAGCGTGGAATTGCCCATGCCATCAACAAGTTCTGAAAGGTTACCTTCCGGGTCATAGTGATACATAATAATCCTTTCTGGAACCGAATTTGGATCAGTCAGCTGCGTCAGATGTTCACCCGTCCATGTAAAGTCTAATTTCCGACCCGAAGCATCGGTAATATGAAGTAGTTTTCCAGATGAGTAAGTGAAACTTAATGTGTTTCCATTTCGATCTTCAATTTTTGTTATTCGCTTATGCGCTGAATTGGAGAAATAAAACTTAATACCATGTTTGGTGTGAAGCACAAACTCCCCATCCGAAGATTCGGTCAAATCATTATATACTCCCGGTGGTGCTGTATAGCTGGTGCCATTCCACACATAAGCATCTTCATTTCCATCGGCATGTTCTATCACAAGGGTGTCACCACTCATGCGATATCCCATGCTAAAAGAGGACGACCAGCCATTCCCAAATCCATGGTTACGCTTGCTGTGCGCACTATTGTATGAAAAGCTTGCTTCCAGGGAAAATCCCTTCCCCGGGATCAGCAAATCGCTTCGTTGATAAAAGAGATTACCGGTATAGGTATTTACAAACATACCGGGTATCGGCCCACTTTCATTGGGTTTCGGCAATTCTCCTGCCCATGCATCTATACTGAGCATACATTGGAACGTGAGAAAAATGATCAAATAGAAACGGCCCTGGAAGCAACCTGGAATTGGGAATAACCTCTTCATATTACTAAGCTTTTTATTTGCAAAATTGTCTTGAGGGTGGTGAAAAGCTTTCGGAAAGGGCTGCAAATAGCTGAAGTGAATTGAAGCAAGTTATGGAATGTATGCCTACAAGTCGAGAAATCCTTGTTAAAGTTTTGTTAAAGTTTTGCGTAGACTTCACTGATCCAATCTGTACTTTTCCTGCCATACTCAAGATTTTTCGATGTTAGTGCATGGGCATCCACATAAGCCCATCCAGTATAGCAACAAAACAAGAATATATCCCTGACCTGAGCAATACGCTCAATATTAGTCTGCAATGATTGGATCGCATCTAACTTACTCTGATTCAGAAAAGGTTTATCAACTGGCTCCATTTTATGGTTCAGATTTCTCATAGGATCGCCTTGAATCCACTCATTCCTCATAGCCAATCTGATGATCTTGGAAAAATTCCGAATATACTTTACACTTGTGTTATTATTGCAATCCCTAGTTTGCGAAGTTACTTAGTGGAGCTGCAGGAGTCGAACCCGTTACTTCATTATGCTGATTTTCTGAGTATTAGAATTTTATGGATCAGAGAGGTATCCGAATAAGTGTCTGCTTTGATGATAATCACAACATATAATTCTCCTCAAGCCATTGCCGTACCCTTTCATGCTCTGTCTGGTATTTGGATCAAATTATTCCAAAATTC
>JAOZUK010000146.1 GCA_029938715.1 Bacteroidales bacterium
GACGGCATATCGTTGACTGCGGTAACTTCTCCACCAATCATTTGAAAGCTTGTGTTAATCTGAATATCATCGAACTCCACACTCACCCGTACACTGGCTAAAAACGGTACCCTGATCTCTCCGGTACCAGAAAACCTTCCGCCCGAACTTCCGGTAACCTCCGTTACATTCATCTGGAAATAGCCCACCTCTACGGTGGCTCCGGGGGCCAGAGTGGTAAGTGGAGTGACATTGGTTATTTCAGGAACAAGGCATTCGCTCACACACCCCTCAGGCGGATCTGCCCTGGAAGTGAGGCCCGGTGGAGGGCCATCGCCTACCCAGAAAGGCCTGATCTGACTCGATTCATAGGAATCTGACAACCAGTCAGCCTCCGGATCGTCTAACCATTTTACCCGCCAGTAATAATATCCTGTATCGGTGGGTGTAAATGTGGATGCAGAGGCTATCTCTTTATACAATTCATTTATGACCTGCTCCTCTGTATAGGCACCGCTTAAATAGTCTATTCCATTTCCAATCAATCCTTCGGCATGAAAAATTACACTATCCAGCTCTTCCGATCTGGACACCTCCAGCACCCATTTTTCATCTACCCATCCGTTAAAATAGTCGATCCTTCTGCGTGTGGCATGATTAATATCTACCGGAAATAATTTCTCCGGAGCTTCGGCAGTTATCCATCTGAAATTAAATACAGAATCGGGGGAAACGATCGCCCCCCAACCTGGCTGCATAAGACCTGAAGGTCCCATTCCCCTCGAAAAAGTGGAAGTTTTATCAAATTCAATAAAGGGTCCTGTAGCTGGTACATCGTTGTACAACTTCACATTGGTCTCCCATCTGAAATTACTTCCCCGCTGGAAAGGCGTGGGGTGCTGACTGTTATTCTTATATACTGCCACATTCTGGGATTCATCTTCTGTAATCTCCGACAGACCCACCAGTGTGCTTTGAGCTGCCTGAGACCCACCGGGCCATCTCAAACCATCACCGGTAAATGAATCATGGGGAGAACCATCTTTCAAAAGCGTGAGCTCTGATTTCCAGTGTTGATACTGCACATTAAAAGGCTGGTACCGGGCTACCAAGGGGAAAAACGAAAAAGGAATTCGATCTCCTTCCACCGGGTAGGTAAGCACTATATCTGTTAGTGAAGAGGGACCAGCAATGGAAAAGGTCAATATTTCACTTCTTCCACTATTTTCGAAACGGTACATATGGTCATCCATTCTCGTGGCATCAGAAATTTCAATATAGGCTCCATATGTTTTTCCGGGCTCCAGATCATCCCCGTCAGGCACTACAGCCAGCTCAATGGGCCGGTCATCAAATGAAATACCCGAAGCAACATGTATGTGATGCAAACCCTCTTCATTTTGGGCAGCCAGTACTGCTGAAGAGCCAGCTGGTATTTCAAAATACTTAATATGGCCATCTAAGGATACAACATAACTCTCCAGCATTTGAATGCGATAATCCAATTCAACATTGCCCGGATTCTCAAATGTGGAATCCTGTTGGGTGATCCATTCCGGTTTTGGGATGGTGATCTGATCTCCATAAGAGAATACCAGGATCTCACTTTCACCCCTACTTTCAAAGAAATATTCCTCCATTCTGTTGGGATCAGATATGACAATTATGGCACCGTAGGTATTGCCATAGATTAAGGATGATTCAAAGTTGCCATATACACTGGGGTTAGATTCATTGCTCCAGGTATTTATAATGTTATCATGATCGATGAAATCATCCAGGCCATATGCTTCTTCAGCACTCATCCCTTCAAGAATTTCAAAAATATAAATATTCCTCTCAATTTCTTCTTCCGTATCTTCAGGAAAAGGTATTTCGTATTCCAGCTCAATGTCTGAAGAAGATCTAAATGTGATTCCTTGTTCTGTAATCCATTGGGGACGGCTAAAAGTTAGCATGGGTTCTTGAAAGTGAAAAACAACAGGTTCGCTTCGACCTCCATTTTTAAAGGTAAGCTCACCGGTCTCATCTGCAGCTATTACCTGGATCACATAGGATCTTCCCGATTCCAGTAAAGCATCGTCGGGCACATTCAGGTTATAAAAAGTTTCCATGATCCCCTCTTCAAAAAACAGTTCGGGTGTGGCGGAGGAGAGTAACACATCATTAGGATCCCTGCCAGAAGGATCCATCTCTACGATGCGCAATGTAAATGATACATTATCTGCTGCCATAATTGTCCTGTTCCAGATCCATTGAATGGGGATTACAGGAGTGGTGGTTGAAATACTCTGCTGATCCATTGGAATGATTATTTCCGGCTCATCAATATAACTCACATTGAACCTGGCACAACCCGAAATAAACAGAGCGGGATCCGGAGATAAAGCACGCCCCGGATTTGTAGCATCAAAAGCCCTTAAGCATAAAGAGTACTCTCCTTCCGGCAGGGCAGCATCTCTTCTGATATCTGTAGCAGAAGCACCCTGAAATATGAGATGATTTGGATCAAAAACCTCTTCTATATCACTTAATTCCAATCGATTGGAGCCTGGATTTATGGGTATTTCTGTAATTGGAGGATTGCCTGGATTGGTCCGGATTGAGATTCTGCCGGACTCACTCTCCAGGTTCCCGGTGATTACAATAAAGTAGGTCTCCGTTGTGCTATTGAATACATCCACAAACAACTGTCTTTCAATATCTGTGAAATCTGATAAGTGAGTTGGATAGGGTGGAGAGAGACTTACATTTATACTTAAAGGAAAACTACCCTGCGCAAACAGAGATAGCTGTCCTGCAATGGCACAAAAGGCCAGAATAAATATGAAGTTGCTCTTTTTCATTACCAAGTCATTTCATGCTCAAATTCTCATTGAATAACCAAATCGAACCAGGAATTCACTAAAATTATTCTTATTATCTCTTTTAAATTTTCTGTCAATATAACTCAGGCTGAAATTCAGGCTGTGATTTTTAAACATCTTGTAACTCATTCTGGCCCTGAGCATCGATGTGGCCCCATCCGATTCTTTTTGGATCCGATTTTGATAGAGCGTTCCGGAAATATTCAAATTGAGTTTATTGTCTGCCACTCTTTTGCTCCCACCCACCGTAAACCCCAGTCTGGTTTGCTGACTGGCTGTGGTATTGAAATTATTGTAATTGATGCGACTGTATACAGAGAATTTTGAAACCCGGTTATTTAAGCGATAAGAGATAGTCGGGCTCAGGGAGGATGAGGAGTTAAATATTTCAGTATTTGGATTTTCGTCATTAAACTGCTGATAATTCGCACCCAATGATATGCTTTGTCTGATCTCTTTGGTGCCGAAATTATAGTTGAAGTTAAAAGAGACGTTGTTTGATATCTGTTTCATCTGCAACGAATCCACAAAATCCTTTATAACCAGGGGATTTCTTGTTTGGTCGATCCTGTAATTCATATAGGAAAAATTGATGCCGACTTTCTGATTTGGACTCCAGTTTGCATTGAAAGAATTAATCTTCTTGAAGGTCTCATTAAGTTTATCCTGCCCCAGGTTATTTCTCTGTAAACCAATGCTGCCTCGCATATTCAATTTGCCTTTTAACAAATAGAGGGAAGGGTTGAAGGTAATTTGCTCTAAATCATTGTTGAAAAAATAGGCCCCCATGGTCTGATATTCTGGTTCGATCCGACGATATAGCAAACGAAGACCGAAAACCTTGTGGCGATAATTTAAACTGGCATTTCCTGCCCAGTTCACATTGGTGGAATTATTAACTGTTGTGAGACTGTTTATAAATGATTTAAAAGGGAAATCGGGGATTCCTTCATCCGTAGCATAGAGATTTCGGGTATAGATGCTATATCCAAAATCGAGATCCAGCGTAAAATTTTTCAGAAAGCGGTGAAAGGTTTTTATCCCTACCACCACATTTTCGGCGGGGACCGATTCAAAGGACAGATCAGCTCTTTCAATGCTTGTGGTGTCATCTTTTGCTTTGAAAAGAATCAGGTCCACATAGTTGCTGGAAGTCCCATATCCCAGTTTTACCGAATACCCATCTCTTTTATAGGCCGGAATAATGTATTCCAGATTTAAAGAATCATTTTCTACTGCCTTCAAAAACCGTCCATACACAAATCCAAATCTAAAATTCCCTGGCTTTGCCTCTACTCCCGCCCCTAAAAAAGTGTGACCAGAGAGGGTATATCTCGAAAAATTTATATTTCTGTATCCCACATGAAGGGTGAGCCACTTGTAATAGGGACTCATGCCAAACTGGTTGAATGGTTGACGGAAACTCTGTTGCTTTGGACTGATTACAAAAGAAAAGGGGATGTTAAAACCATATAAGCTCAATGTGGGCGAACCAGAAAGGGTCCAGACAAAGGGATCGCGGGAAGGTCTCTCCCTGGTTGTAGAATACCCCAGAAATTGAGCGGATAGGCTACCTGAGAATTTTACGGGTTTCTCTTTAACCATACTCTCTACATTCTGAGCCTTGATGCCCCTATTGAATAAGCAAATCATTGTGATGATCAATACATAATGGATTGTATATACATTTTTGCTCATACCTGTCCTACTCAAAGCTTATGACCCTGATCCTGTTGTTTTCAGTATCCCCCACATAAATCAGTTCACTGTTTATGACTTTTATGCCTGTTGGATCGTTAAACATGGCATCACCTGCTATCCCATCCAGAAATCCCTCTGTTCCACTTCCTGCCAGGGTTTCTACAGTATTGCTGGTAGTTATAATTCTTATTTTGTGGTTTTTACCGTCAGCTATATAGAGGTTCCCTAATTCATCTAAATCCACATCATATGGAAAATTGAATCTTGCAGCAGCAAGAGACCCATCCGCTGAACCTGCAGTTCCATTTCCAGCTACAGTCGTTACATTTCCTCCTATATCCACTCTCCTTATGGCATGATTTGCCAGATCTGCCACATACACATTGTTTTGATTATCTATTCCCAATCCACTTGGCAAATAGAATCTGGCGGCTGAGCCTTTTGAATCTGTAAATCCAGCTGTTCCGTTACCGGCTATTGTGCTTACGTTTCCATTTTTATCAATTTTCCGGATGGCGTGATTGTTAAGGTCCGCTACATACACATTTCCATCAGAATCCACAGCAACATCAGAAGGCCCGTTAAAGGCAGCCACATCTGCCTGTCCGTCGGAGAATCCTGCCTGTCCATTCCCGGCATAGGTGCTGACTACATTGGATGTAGATATTTTGCGAATCACATGGTTGCTTGCATCGGCAATGTACATGTTACCATCATCGTCAATTGCCACTCCAAAAGGCTGATTGTATTTAGCACCTGAAACAGCTCCGTTCACAAATCCTGAACTGCCATCACCCGAAAAGGTGCTCACCTCATTTTTTGTGTTGATTTTTCGAATGCTATGGTTGGTAAAATCAGCCATGAAGATTTCGCCGCTGGAATTCACATCCATCCTGGATGCTCCGTTAAACTCAGCTGTTGTGGCGGGTCCATCCACAAATCCTGCGTTTCCGTTTCCTGCATAGGTATTAACCAGAGCAGTTTTGATATAAGTAAAGAGAGGACCCATAGCTGTCAGACCGTTTGTGGTTACCGAGACAGGACCAGTTCCTGCACCACGAGGAACAATGGCGATTAACTGAGTAGCGCTTGCACTGGTTGCGATAGCCTCCTTTCCATTGAACATCACGATGTTCTCAGCCAGCACCTCACTGAAATTTGTCCCGGTTATTGAGACTTTGGTATCGAAGGGACCTGAAGTAGGATTGATTGAGCTGATTTGTGGCGGTGTGGATTCTACCGAAAAATTAAATCCATTGGAGGTCAGTCCACCCACAGTTACAAAAACCAGACCGGTGGTGGCATCGTCCGGAACCACCACCACCAATACAGTTGAAGTTGCACTGCTAACCACAGCTTCAGCATCATTAAATGTCACTGTATTTTCAGAGGGAATATCACTGAAATTTTCACCCTTGATGGTCACGGTTGCTCCAACCTTCCCGGAGACCGGATCAATTGAAGTAATCACAGGTGCAGGAGGTTCTTCATCAAGTACTGTAAATTCCGGACCAACAGCTGTAATACTATCAATACTTACAGTTACAGGTCCGGTGGTGGCTCCAATAGGTACAGATGTAACTATGATGGAGTCAATTATAGAATTAACGGTGGTCGTATCGGGTCCGATACGCACAGTTACCGCGTCAATATTCTCACCAAAATTTGCTCCTAAAATTTGGAATGAAGTTCCGACAATACCTGAAGTGGGTTTAAGCTTATATATTTCCGGAAAATCTTCACTTGCAATTACTTCATAATCACTTGAACTTATTCCTCTTTTATGAGTTACCAGCTCTTTGACTGTGATTGGACCAGTGGTGGCTGAGTCAGGAACGATAAGACCAATTTGTGTTGAACTCGAACTGATTATTTCAGCACCATAACCATTGAGATAGACACTGTCCTTTCCCGGGGTTCCATTAAAATTTTCTCCAAAGATGTTCACTTCCGATCCCGGCGCTCCACTTTCTGGTACAAAGCTGGTGATGATTGGTGCTTCCGGATCCGGATTGACCAAATCACCATCCACACAACTAAAACTGGTTCTCATAATGAGAAGCAGGAGGATTAACTTATATAATGGATGGATTTTAAAGCGATGCAAGTCTGATTGATTGATGGTTTCTATCACCCTGGCACAAGCCTAAATGAGCTTTCCAACTTCACGCAAAATGGGCACTTAAAGTAAACTTACAACAAGTTTACACATGAGTTGCCCCCTATATACCCCTGATAATGTTAAATTTATGTTAAACTCTCAATGGTTTCTACATTCTCCCTGGATGGTGGAAGCTGACAATAAAGCCACTATAGTCCCGTATATATTAAAAGGATCAACCGCTACAACAATGACTGCAATGAAGAAAAACTCCACCCTCCTTCTCTGTTTCTTACTCTTTTCATCAACCCAGGCGCAAAAAGTTGAGTTGGGTCTGAATCTCCTGGAGGGCGAGAAGTACACCCAGGTAAGTGAATCCAAAATATCAATTAATCAGGTGATGAATGGACAAAACCTGGATATTGATATGGCAGTAAAAGGGAGTATATCGTACCTGGTGCGTTCTGTGAACGAGGCCAATTATGAATTGGAAATGATGTACGAGAGTCTCTCCATGAAGATTGAACATCCCCAGGGGACTATGGAGTTTGATTCGGAAAAGAGGGATGAAAACGATGTGCTGTCTACCGTACTTTCATGGATCACCGGAAAACCAATAACCGTAATCCTTACAAAAA
This sequence comes from Bacteroidales bacterium, assembly GCA_029938715.1. Lineage (GTDB taxonomy): Bacteria > Bacteroidota > Bacteroidia > Bacteroidales. Next base: position 7,287 of record JAOZUK010000146.1, read on the forward strand.
AGGGATCTGTTTCCGAAGTAAGAGAGATGGATACCATCTGGGCCTCTGTATTTGATCACTTCACAAAGGTCCCTGAGACACAGCTTAATCAGGTAAAGTCGCAGATCAAGGAGGCCTATGGGGAGGAGGCGCTTAAAGCAAATATAGAGATGGTTACCGCCATCTTCCCCGATCATAAGGTGGAGGTTGGCGATAAATGGACCGTTCACACCACCATGGAATCGGGGATGACTGTGAATGTAACCACCACCTATAAGCTGGAAGAAATTCATGCCGAATATTATATGATCAAAGGTGATTCAAAACTTCAAACGGCCGATAAGGAGGCCATTGTGGATGCCAATGGCATGTCCATGAAATATGACCTGTCGGGGCAGATTACATCAAAAATTAAGATCAATAAGCAATCGGGCTGGATCATCAGGGCAGACCATAATCAGGATATTAAGGGGGAAGCGCACATTCAGGCAAGTCCAGTCATGCCGGTGGGCATGATCATTCCCATGACCATGAAGAATGAGACGGTAATTACCAACAATTAAGGTTCCATCCATTGGCAGGGGTATCGTTTGGATATACATTCTGATATTTTACTACCTCTCCTTTCCTTCAGTAATAGCTCGCAGGGGCCAAGTCTTTCACCCTGTGGAAGGGCATTTGTTATACTTTGTTACTATCTCTCAAAGAATTATTGATATTCCTGAGGATGAATTGATTATTTTTATTTTTGTGAAACGGTCCCTGATAATTATTGCCGTGATTCTGTTGAGTGCAACACAGGATAGTATAGATGCGCAAACAGGGGAAGCCAGCCCCCATTACCAGATGATTCTCTCCGACCGAATCTCTTTTTTCGAAGGGGATTACAACCAGATAAACTGCATCAGAATTGATTCTGCCCTTTTCAAATTAAACCTGATCATCTCCAATTCCGACACAATTTCCTATACAGAGGATTCGGTATTCTTTCCCATGGCCAACATCCAGTATGAATCGGATATCTGTGCCAATCCATATGGTGCTTCCTGGATAGGGGAGAAGGTGGTGATTCAGCAGGAGGGTGATCACCTCTTCTTTAACAAAAACGAAGACACCATCCGAATCAGGGCCTCAGCCAGTGTGGGAGAAACATGGAAAGTGTTTGAATCAGAATCCAGGATAGTTAAAGCAACTGTGCTGGAGAACGAACCTATAAGTTTCCTGGGTCTGACCGATTCGGTGAAGACCATCGGTTTCCAGGTATATGATAAGGTTGAGAACCCTCTAAGTCATGATCTCAACAAAAAGACCATCAGGCTAAGTAAGCATTATGGGGCGGTTAGGATTCTCAATTTCTACCAGTTTCCCGATATTTTTCAACTGAACTACGGATACTGGGGTCGGGGTCTCACCATCTACAACCTCGTGGGACTCTCCGTTCCAGAGGTGGGCGTGCAAAACCTCTCCTGGTTTGATGTGTTTGATTTTCAGCCCGGAGATGAGATTCACACCCTGCTGGATAAATTCTCCTGGTATGAAGAAGGTAGCGGTTCGGCTATCTATGAGCAGACCATCAAACGGTTTCTGACCCGGACCGACTTTGCCGATTCCATTGTATATGCCTATGAGCGGAAAATAAGCACCCTCTCTGTTGTTGATACCACACCCAGCCTAAACTTCATTCACGATACAGCGGTAATGGTGATCCGCCCAAATCCCGAATTTGAACCTCTGCCGGGCGAAGTGATCATTGAAGGGAACAGGGCTTATGCCCACTCTATGACAGGTGGAAACTGGGTTTCCAAACGAGTTCCATCCATCGCAGAACGAGTTGATAGAAGTGGAGATGACTACTGCTGGACCATCTGTTGCTTCGATGGATGTTTTATGAATGAATCCTATTATGGTGGACTGGGTGGACCCTATGGAAGCTGCACCGAAGCATTTGTATTTGGAAAAACTGAGTATCGGCTCACCTACTTTAAAAAAGAGACCCACTCCTGGGGAACGCCCCATGAGATCACAGGGGTGGAACGGGTTAACGCCCCATCCTCCCTCAGGATCTATCCAAATCCGGCTTCAGATTATACCTGGATCGAATCGGCCACTGAGCCCATCAAAGTCATCTACCTGTTGGATCTGGGGGGCAGAGTGGTACTTGAACATGCCCCACATTCAAATGCGGTAAGGCTGGATCTGAGCCACCTTTCTCCAGGAATCTATTTTCTGAGGGCTATTGTTGAGGGAGAAGTCCTGACTTCCAGATTTGTGAAAGAGTAGCCCCCTTGTTGGCGCGATTCTTGCGTCTAATTGCCCGTAATTAATTTTACCAACCTAAACCCCAACAATAATGAAACATACTTTCGCTATGGTATTGCTATGTGGTGCATTTATCTCATCGCACGGACAACAGACAGAAATATTTTCCCAAAAAAGAAATGAAGTCAATATCGGTTCTTTCAATGCCTTTGAGTTGAATGCTAATCCCAATCTGGGTATTGGCTATAAACGGACCGTAAAAAATGGTGCATGGAGAATCGGAACCGGATTAAGCTATTACACCAACTCTTACGAGTACCAGACATCTACAAATAAATATAAAGGTTACTCGATCTCTCCAAGGATCGGTTATGAATTCCATCAGAATTATAACCGGCTTCAATTACTCTATGGAGTTGATATCTCGACCTCTTTCTCTGATTCTCAAGAGGAACGGATTTACGAAAATGATGAGAATTATAATTTCGAACAGACCAGTGGATACAGCGTGGGCATCAGGCCCTTACTGGGATTGAAAGTCTACCTTTCCAAAATGGTCTCCATTACGGCAGAGACCTATCTTTACATTAATTATACTGAGTCCACCACCGTAGACACTTATGGGAATAACAGCAATACATATACCACCTCGGGTATGAGAGTTGGCCTGGCACCCCTTGGAGTTTTCTCGGTGAACCTACATTTCTGATCAGTCGTCCGAAAACTCCCGAAGCAGCTGGCGGTAGGAGGAGAAGATCTTGGAACGGGAGATAAAGCCGACATATTTGTTATTTTCTGTAACCGGCAGGTTCCATGCCTCGGTCTTTTCGAAGATATCCAGCACCTTCTCCATCTTCTCGTCCCTGGAGATAATAGCAGGTGGGGTCACCATAATTTCTGTAATGCGAACCTTGTCGTAAAGTTCGGTATTGAAAATGATGTCGCGGACGTCGTTCAGACTGA
>JAOZUK010000406.1 GCA_029938715.1 Bacteroidales bacterium
CAAAAATTGTTTTACTATTTAGCCAGGAACGGGAGCCATGCTGCAAAGAAGCGTTATTTGTTTCTCTCCGATATTCTTGAATTGGAATGGACATCAGAACATGATAGAATGCTTGATGACAGCGGAGCAAGCATTTCACTGTTGAATCCCATCGGGTCTGATCAGGGCATAAAAAATTCCAGACTTGGCCTGAAGATAAATATTGAGGCAAGCTCCTTGAAGGATATCTTACAATCCTGATGAATCCCACCATGTCTGTTCAAGCCTGAGCAGTAGAGTTAATCGAGTACAACTCGACAAGGTGTCCCAATGACGAAGACAGGAAGAAGTAAAGCGAATATAAGAATGGGATTCTAGGCACTCTGTCCGGTGTAAAGGGCAGCCATTTTTAGAGCGGTAACTGCAGCCTCATCTCCTTTGTTACCATATTTGCCACCAGCTCGATCCAGAGCCTGTTGTTGGTTTTCTGTGGTGAGTACACCGAAGATGAAAGGGATGTCATAATCGAGATTCAGGTTGGTGATACCCGAAGTGACACCCTGACAGATATAGTCAAAGTGCCTGGTCTCACCCTGGATCACACAACCCAGACAAATCACTGCATGTGGCAAAAATTGTTCGGCTGAGATACGGGCTCCGTAGGGAAGTTCAAAACTTCCAGGCACAGCTGTGATTCTAATATTCTCCTCTTTAACATGATGCTTCTTAAGGGTCTTTAAGGTGCCCTCCAGAAGCGCTGCGGTGATCTCTTCGTTCCACTCAGCCACAACAATACCTATCTTAAATGCTGATCCGTCCGGTATGGTGGCCGGATCATGATCTGAGAGGTTTTTCAGACTAGAGGCCATGGATTTAGAGGCTCATTTTTGATTCTACCCTGCCAATGTATTTTTTAATATCTCTTCCCTCGGTTGTTTCAGGATAGGTTGCTTCAATGATTTGATAAGTTTTCAGGGCCTGATCAAGTTCTCCCAACTCTTCATAAACGATTCCCAGCTTCTTCAGAATAATGGGTGTGGAAAAATTGTTCTCATACTTCTCAATGCCTGATTTGTAGGAGGATACAGCTTTACTCAGTTCGCCCAGCTCCACGTATGCATCTCCCAGGGCGCTATATTTTGCAGCTCCTACCAGGAGGTCGTCGGTTTTGAATTTACTAAGGTAATCAATTGCTGCATCGTAATCGCCCAGGTTGAGGTAACATACGCCGGCATAGTATTTTGCTATTTTAGCACTTTTAGTAATTCCATAATCATCCATTACATTCAGAAATCCAGGATAGGTTCCGTATCCATTCAATGCAAGACTAAAGGAATCAATTTCGAAAAACCTCTCTGCATAGTACATATCAGCCGATGCTTCTTCATTGAGAGGCTTAAGATAATATCGGTTTCCCCCGACAATGATCAGAAGCGCAACTATTAGTGCGCCAATGACATAGGTAATAGTTTTCTGGTTATCTTCTATAAATTGTTCGGAACGCGTCAGTACCTGTTCAATTCCTTCAAGGTTCTTTTCCGCTTGCTTCACATTCTTTTTCTTCGACATCAGTGCAATTTTCTTGTTTTTAAAAACTTCCGCAAAAGTAATCCTTTTTTGGAAAAATGCCGTTTGTGGCGCCACAAAAATAGTAATTTTGTGTATTTCAATTTAATCGACAGTTATTCAGTGTTTTATGAATCACACCGTCTCTGTTCTATACAATCTCTATACAAAAAGAACTCTGGATTACTTTCAAAGCATGCAAATATACTAACTTCTTTATTCCTATTGCTACTGCTGATATACAGAACTCTCAACATTATTTAGAACGTTATTCATCTCCCATTATCCCATCTTGAATCTTCCCACTCACTGATGATCCCTTCATTATCACATCTATTGCATCGCCAGTGAATCTCATGATTCTGATCGAACAGAAATTCACTCTGTATCGTTCCATCACATCCCTCCTTGAAACACCTGATCCCCGTTTCGAAGCCAGATTCGGATTCATAGTCGGTGGATGCATCAATGACTAATGCAAGGAAATTTGCTAATTCTCGTGCTTCTTCTGGCATCGTGGTGGGAATAATTCCATCCTCATCGAGATAATGGGTGAAGTTGGTGATGTACATGAATTGGTGTTCTCATTTAATGAGATATTCAATCAATTGTAATCCCTCTATTATTTGGAGATTGATTTACATTTCTTTAAAAAAATCAGCAGTTTCAAGAAGGATATCGGATGCAATTTTCTGTTTGTGATCAAGCAGATATTCTTCTACTCCTGTTATATATCCTTCTGAAAGGTAATCTTCTTCAATAAGGAACATAATCTCCATTAGCAGAAGACCTAAATACTGGTGGAGGCCTTTTTTGAGTCCTGCCAAAGCCTCATTAATATCAATAAGTATTGAAATATTGATTGTTATGTGCTCAAATACACCAATACAGTAACAGATTTGCATTACTCGTTAGTCAGTATATCGGAATTTGAGTATTCATACACCTTAATTCTATTTGTAAAAACCTTATAATTTTTTTTTATAGGCATTGAGCACTGATATTTATCTCTTTAGTACATAAATAGGTGAGTGCATCTCTATGAATATTAAAGGCAATATTATCGTATGAAAAAAGAAAGAATTGAATTGCTTCCAGGATATCTTAATAACGATCTGGTAGTCAAGGTATATTTCAAATTCAATAAGGCAATAATTGAACTTGTCAAATCCTTACCTGGGAGGAGATGGAATAAGGAATTCCAATATTGGTATATACCCCAGAGGCACTTCAACCTGGAGATGTTTATTGAAAAGCTAGAATCACGAGCTTTCATTGATTACACTGCACTTGAAGCGTTTGAGAATGGAACCTATGTGCCGGAGGAAGACTACTATTCTCCTGCCGAGCGGGAAGATC
>JAOZUK010000147.1:0-4547 GCA_029938715.1 Bacteroidales bacterium
CCCACACTTGACATAATCTCTACCGCAGTTGCAACTGAAATATTATCAACAGCATCTATGGCATAGAGATCGTAATTGCCAAGATCCACTCCTGAAATATCCATCACAACGGGAGTGTCAGCTGTAGCAGCAGCCTCAACAACTGCAGCTGCAACAATGGAAGCCTTATCTGAAGCGGTTCCGTCAGGAACAAGGTATAGCATTGCATCTTCATCGCTGGTAGCTGATAATTCTGTCTCTGTTTTCGTATCCACAGGAGTGGTTACATCAGACAGGATAGGTGCAGTCTCATCATTAACGGTGAGCCATACGTAGGCTGTATCAGAAATATTTCCAACAAGATCAATGGCGTACAACTCATAGTTTGTAGCATCCAGACCAACAGTACTGATATCACCAGCAGCTCCTACATCAACAGCTGCCTCTCCAACAGCATCAGCAGTGATAGATGCGGAATCGGCAACAGTACCAGCAGGAACAAGATAAGCCATACCAGCTTCATTGAGCGAAACAACCACATCTGATCCAACCTGAACCGTGTCGTTAGCAAGTGTCACAACCGGTGCAGTCACATCTGGAGTAATCTCACAGAAAGCTGTATCTGAAATATTTCCTGAAAGGTCAATTGCAAACAGCCAATAAGGAGCAACGTCCAGACCAACACTACTGATAAACTTATCCTTATTTATTTCCGTCTCAACTTCTCCTACTGCGGCAGCAGTGATGGATGCTGAATCAGCAACAGTTCCTTCGGGAACCATATAAGCCCATCCGTCTTCATTGGAACGGAGGCGAACATCGACTCCACTTTCACGTGTGGCAAATACACGGTTCAGTACCGGCGGAGTTATATCATCAATGACAGTAAAAGTCCCGGCAGCTGATATATTGCCCAAACAATCAATTGCAAATAATTCATAGCTGTTTCCAATAGTTACTATACCGTTGGTATTGATTTTGGCTGTGGCTCCAACACTGGCAGCAACCTCTCCAAGGGCGGCGGCTATAATGGATGCTTCATCCGCAGCAGTGCCTGCCGGTACAAGGTAAACCATGGCACTCTCATCGCTGATAAAAGTGGAATTATCTCTGATTTCGACAGGGTCGAGTACATCCGACAGAACCGGTGCAACAACATCTGCAGCAGTTACTATTGTTGGAGATACAACTGAAATATTACCTGAATAATCAATGGCATACAGCACATTGTCTCCTCCTGCTGAACAGTGAATACCCATGCTATTATCTCCCATAACAGCAGCGACCTTTAGATTGCCGGCTGCGGCAATAATGGATGCTTCATCTGCTGCAGTAGCCAAAGGAACCATATAAACCATGGCATCTTCAGAAACAGTAAATGAAACAAAAACATCTTCTGCGCTTGTAACAGCGAGTGGAGTCACATTACTCAGAACCGGTAACACCAGATCCTCTTCTGCAAGAAGATTAAAGACTCCGCTATAATAGGTAGTCCAATAGGCATCATTGCTCAAACCTGCAAATGACTTGCTGCATTTTGGATCCTGATCCGGGTCCTCATCGTTATATTTTACTTCAATGGAGAGTGCTGTGTCTGCACGTGGAATAAAGTCTGCCACCGCTTCATACCATGGAATAATTGCCATGAAATTAAAGTTGTTGGCATCCACCTTTTCATAACGGGCATCCAATAACAATGCTTCAGCACCGGTACCCCAGTTAACTGCCCAGGGAGTTGCAGAAGGTCCCCATGGATCCAGTTCCCAGGAAACAGTATAGTCATCATATACTGCTGTGGAAAAATTAGCCAGGGCCCAATCTCCTGTCTTATATCCACCCAGATGTGGAAATCTTGTATGAGCCACAACTTTGTCCAGATGTGTAGTGGCAGTATCCCCCAGAGGATGCCAGTAATCGGGATAAGTTGCCCAATAGATCTCAAATTCATCCAGAAGTTCAGCACCTGAAGCCGGGTCAAGAATGAAATCATCCGTTACCTTCATGGCGATGTAGAGAAAATCCTCATCCCAGGCTGCTTTCATCCGTATATCATTATCCCCAGGGCCATCAGATTCCCCGGAAATAATACCAAAATCACTATACTCTTTTGGAGTGAGCGCCCAGAAAGTGTCAAAATCATCATTCTCATAATCAAATTCTACCGCATCCGCGTTGATTTGCAGACAAATATACACTGGCTTAATCGGCGGATTATCCATAAACCCATTTGGCAAATTTTGCCAGCTGGCTTTTTGGGAATAACCCACTGAAATGATCAGTGCAAGTAAAAATGCTACTGTGTAAACTCTTTTCATAACAGAATTGATTTTAGTTAATAATAAAGTGAGTATTTGTTTATAATAGTAAGTTGCTTTTTTTACAAAGTTAGGTTGATAATCACCTTTTCCATTTTAAATATTTTACCACACTATTTAAGAATTCTACCAATAATCAGGTTAAAATACTAACTGGTGAAGTGATTATTGATATTTATCATTACCTGATATAATATTGATAAACTACATTAAATCTACAAACCAAAGATAAGTGATTGAAGAAGGCCGATATTTTCTATGCGTATAAATATTGTTTCTGAGCGTATCATTTTCAGACATAGGAAGGCATTATTTCAAGCCGACAGAATATTGAATTGAAAAATTATTGCGACCCTATATTTCTGATTGTCTACTATTTATAATATATATTACATGGATCAATCTTGAAATAACAGTGTTCTTTTACTTCTGTCACCTGACTTTCGCAGAATCCGGTCTGGCGAATTTATAAGGAACAAGCACTATCTTTGATCAGATAAAGTCACAGACCCAGAATCCCTATTCAAAAGTCTATGAGACAATTCATAATCAGATTGAAGACACCAATAGTAATCTTCCTGTTTGCTGTTATTAAAGTATGTGGATTTCAAATAACTCTAAAATAAACCTTACCGCTATGAAGCACATGAACACAATCCTGATCATATTTTGTACGCTGATGATAAGTCAATCGGTAATGGCACAAAACTCACCTTCCATGGGTGAAATGCCGGATGACACCATCATCGTTAGCTCAGGTATCAATTATCTGATCATTCCACAGGTGAATGATGGGGATGGTACAAGCCAGACGATCACATTTGAAGTCTCCTCCTCTGATGAGGGCTTGTTAGTGATTGATTCTGTTGAATATAACAGCAATGAAAACCTTGCAGTAGTCTTCATGACCGAAAAAGGGATTACCGGTGATGTTACCCTTTCGGTTACGGCAACAGATGCTGATGGAAGCTCATTCCAGGACCTCCTTGTGAATATCGGTGAATATCAAAAGGAGGGGCTCCATTTTGAGATCCATGATGCCGTATTCTGGCAAGAGGTCCTACCACTAACCACCGCTCCCGTGTTTGATTCCATCATTCATAATTCCAGCGCACCCTATGATAACCTGGTATGGGAGGAGATCCCGCTTACAGTGAATGGAGACTGTACTGCAGAGATCTGCACGGGACATGATTTTTTTACTGCCATGTTAAGGGGATATCTGATCCCCTCTGTAGATGGTGATTACACATTTTATCTGCATTGTGTAGCGGATGGCGCGCTATTTTTGAGCGCTGACGATGATATTGACAATGCGGTTCCCATTGCCTCAAGAAGTGGCAGCTATGGCAACATAGGAACTAATGTGAATGGAATGTTAAGAACGGATCCAGTTACGCTGGAGGCGGGAAAAAAATACGCCATATATGCTGTCAACTGGGTGGTCCATTCGACCATTACAGATATTTACTGGGAAGAAGCGGATATTACAAAAAGTATCATTGGGCCAGAGAACCTGATGTATGAATATGACCTGGTATGGCCAACCGCTCCAGACAATCTTCAGGTTTCATTAAAGGCTGTCAATCAACTAAATGTTATATGGAACAAAGGAAGCGACGATGTGAAGCTTGTTGGCTACAATGTCTATCTTGATGGAGTAAAGGTAAACAACTCTCTGGTTGAAGAGACGCGTTTCAGTATTGAGAGCCTTACAGCTGAAACCACTTATACCATTGCTGTAACCTCTGTGGACAGAATGGGGAATGAGTCTTTCCTGAGCAATTTCCTTACAGCTGGAACTTACCAGGAAGATGCTCAAAATCCGACCCCTCCAACCACCATCCTGCTGGAGACTATATCAGGCTTGGCAGCTGAAATATCATGGAGCGGAGCAGCAGATGCTGAGACAGAGGTGATCGCATACAACGTTTATCTTGACGGAACACTTTTTAACCTGGATGACCTGGTATACGATTCAACCATCATCCTGAGTGTACTTACCCCTGAGACCAGCTACAATGTTGAAGTTGAAGCCATTGATGCCGGATTCAATGTTTCAGCCAAGAGCGAAATTTTCTCCTTCTCCACAGTAGAGTTCGATGCTTTTGGTCCCAAACTGGGTGTGAGGAGGGGCCTCTTCACTGTTGAGCTGGAAAATATAAGCTGGTCTGAGGGCATTGGCATTAATCCCAGGTGGATGGAGGGTGTTGCAATTACTGATCCGGACCAGGTTGCCCTTCTTGAGGACCT
>JAOZUK010000147.1:4647-10374 GCA_029938715.1 Bacteroidales bacterium
GGATGGAGGGTGTTGCAATTACTGATCCGGACCAGGTTGCCCTTCTTGAGGACCTTCAACCCGGTTCCCTGAGGTGGGGCGGGATTGGCGCAAACAGCAAAACTCACAGTTTTTCAAATCATATAGGTACAGACAAAACCCTTACGTACGGGGACTGGATCAACTTTTCCAACAACCTGGGTTCCTATGCAGCCATATCAATTGCCGTGCAGAACGGATCTGATTTTATTGATGACATAAATACTTTTAAGCACTTTATAGAGTATATCAATGGTCCGGATACCTCTCCTTACGGAGCAATCAGAGAGGCAGAAGGTTATGGTCCACTGCTTGCAAACAGTAAGGGTCTTATTATCGAGTTTGGGAATGAAGTGTGGGGAGGAGTGAACCACATGTCAGAGATTGGTGAGGACTATGAAGCATATGCCCTCTGGTGCAGGGAGGCAGCCCGCGTAATGAAAGCGTCACCTTATTATGACCCGGAAAAGATCGATCTAGTTTACAGCGGAAGGAATCCATTCTGGGATCCCCTGAACAGAGCTGTTATCACAGGAGATACGGGTGAGGTGGACTGGCTGGCTGTGAGTGGCTATTTCCATGTTGATCTGAGTTATAATCCGGATACAGATCCGGAAATATCTGAACTGGCATATTATAAAAATTCCAATGCTTTAAAAAAGAGTCAACTGGCATTTATGCGCACCAATCATTTAGAGACTATTGGGTTAACAGGAGATGCCAAGAGAATCCATTTCTATGAAAGCAACATGTCCGAATCTACCTACAATGGCCGGCTTGGCCAGGCAATTACACTCATAGATTACCACCTGGCTTCCATGAAATATGGCGGTGCAATTCCCTCCCTGTTTCATCTCACAAGCAATCAGTGGAAAATTACACAACCTGCCGATAATTACAGAAAGTTACCGCATTTCCATGCTGCTGCAATGGTGAACCGTTTCTGTAAAGGAGATGTATTAAAAACTGTACTGGCCAGCAATGATACATTGCTCAACTCACGGGGGCTGCCAATTATTTTTGAGCCGGTGGGAGGACATGCATTCACAAATAAGGAAGAGTTCAGTATTGTGCTTATGAGCCGCGACTTTGAAAACGATTACTATGTACAAATTGATCTGCCCGATGAGATGGTCGTTCAGGGAAGTGCAAAAAAATATGTGATCAGTGGTTCTGGCTTCAGCACAAATGTGACCACCATCGATTCATCGGAAATCAGCCTCTCAGACGGTGACCTGGTGTGTGTTCCAAAATATAGTATGGTATTGATTAGCTGGCAAAGTGATGATCAAAATTTTGAGCAGCTGCCTGTTGGATTTTATGCATACCAGAGACCGGAGACTTTAACTATTGTTCCGGATGAAGGCGGTTTTGAACTAACAGTGAACAGAGAAAGAAAGTATTTCTTTGCAGAGGTCGGGCCGGAAAACACCCTCTATCCTTTTGTAAGCTGGGAAATCATTGAGCAGGACATCGAGGTAACAATTAATCCCTTATCTGATAAAATACGATTCAAAGGTTCCGGTACCTGTGAAGGAAATGGTACAGTTACTGTACGGGCAACCGCTATCAATAATCCGTCAGTGACTGCAGAAGTAACAATTACCATATCCAATCAGGGAACCGACTGCGAGACCTCTGTCACAGAATCTGAGCTGGGCTTTTCAGTCTATCCCAATCCGGCAGGAGCATCTCTAACGGTTCAAATGGAGAACGTTTCCTCAGGAAGGATCCATATATACGATGCAATGGGAAGTCTCCAGATGACAAAAATGATGGAACCTGGCAGTACAGTGATCAAGCTTGAGGATGTGCCTGCCGGAATATATGTAATGACAATAACTACACCCGGACAAACTTTCAGACATCTCTTTGTGAAAGAATGAGTACTGCAATAATCTCAATGAACAGACATGGCCAGAGAAAATAAGCAAAACAAGGGCTACGTGGTCCTTATCGCAGCCATTGCTGCAACGGGTGGATTGTTATTTGGATTTGACACAGGGGTTATCTCCGGAGCACTTCCTTTTTTAAAGGAACACTGGAACCTGGATAACAGCATGGTGGAATGGGTGACTACGGCAGTGCTGATCGGTGCGGTTGTGGGCGCCATTTCAAGCGGCCGTCTGACCGATATTATGGGACGGAAGAAGGTCATTTTCATTGCAGCCGTCATATTTGCTGTTGGAGCGCTGGCCACAGGATACGCTTCGGGTATCACATCACTTATTGTTGGACGAATTGTGATCGGCATTGCAATTGGCATTGCTTCATTCACGGTTCCGCTCTACATTGGAGAGATATCCCCTACCAAAAACCGGGGGGCCATGGTTACACTGAATCAATTAATGATCTGCATTGGAGTCCTGGTATCCTATATTTCGGATTATGCCATTGCCGACGACGCCAATCCCGAGTCGTGGCGATGGATGTTTCTGGTGGGATTTATTCCCGCAGTGATCCTTTTTGTGGGTATGTTTTTTGTACCGGAGACTCCAAGGTGGCTGATCAGTAAAGGGCGTGAAAAAGAGGGAAGAGAGATATTACAAAAAATAGAAGAAGCTGATCTGGTGGAAGAGTCTATCGCAAGTATGAAAAAGGAGATAGAACTTGCAAAGAATTCTTCCGGTGCCTGGAGGGAGATATTCCAACCCTGGATGAGACCGGCATTGATCATCGGCATTGGAATTATGTTTGTTCAACAGTTCACCGGTATTAATACCATTATTTACTATTCTCCAATCATTTTTCAACTCTCAGGAATAGTAAGCAATGAAGGAGCAATTCTTCCTTCAGTACTGGTTGGTATTGTAAATGTTCTGTTTGCTGTAGTTTCCATCATGCTTTTGGATAAAATCGGCAGGCGAAAACTATTCTTTATTGGTTTAATCGGAATGGTCGTCTCACTGCTTTTCATTGGCTTCACCTTCATTTTTAAAGATAGCCTGGGTGATCTTCTTACCTATTTTACAATCGTGGGAATGCTTGTATACGTAGCATTCTTTGCCGTTAGCCTGGGGCCTCTTGGATGGCTGCTTATTTCAGAAGTCTTTCCGCTAATGACACGTGGCGTTGGCATGAGCATCGGGTCATTCTCCAACTGGTTTTTTAATGGTATCGTGGCATTTACTTTTCTGAAATTATCGAAGCTACTCACTTTTAGTAATGAGATCATAATGCCGGACGGAACCACAGCTCCAAATCCCGGCGGAGCATTTATCTTATATGCTTTGATAGGGGTATTGGGTATTATCTGGGGAGTAAAATATATTCCGGAAACAAAGGGAATATCATTGGAAAAAATCGAGCAGCACTGGCGGGAAGGTAAAAAACCCAGAGAATTGTAATTGATAAAAATTGATTTTTGGATGAAATAACATATTTCGTAGATTTGTATAAAAGGAAAAATGCCAAAGATTTTCGAATATTTAGGAATTCTAATTTTCTTCTATTCAAATGAACATGAACCAATTCATGTTCATGCAAAAATGGGCGAGTATGAAAGTAAAGCAGAATTTTATCTCTCGAACGGACTGATTACAGAAATAAGAATTACTAATATTAAAGGAGTAAAATCATTAAGGGGTAGTGAGTTGAAAAATTTCAAGATTTTTCTTGAGCATTTTGCTGACAGAATTGTCGAAAAGTGGATTGACTATTTTGTTTATCATAAAAACGTGGAATTTGAAAGGATAAACAAAAAAATAAAATGAGAGTATTTGAAGACTATATCAATTATGGCTCAGAATTGACAAAAATCGATTCTGCTAAATATATAGGCGACTATGCGATACGAATTCAATTCAGTGATGGAAATGAAAAATTGGTTGATTTCAAACCGTTTTTATCAAAATCATCACATCCTTCGATAAAAAAATATCTGGAAGAAGAATTATTCAGCAAATACCAAATAATTGACGGGAATCTGAATTGGAATGATTATGACTTAATTTTCCCAATACAAGATTTGTATAGTGGACAGATTGAAGCATAGATTTAACAACCACAGCTGACCAGTTAGTCCGTTTCTACTGAAGCTCTTGGTTTGGTTCGACAAGTTTTGGTTTCTCAAAAGAATCAGACATCATCCTGGGCAGGACATATACATCCCCTGACTGATTACAGAAATAGAGGTTTGATTCAGATGGTTCTCTTCCGTGTCCATCTGCCCATAAAGCATAAAAATCAGGATGCGCACCGACCGATGCACGTGCATAGTTATGATTGCGCTCGCTCGTGTGTGTGATCTGCCTGAGTCGTTTCCAGGTCATCCCCTGGTCAATGCTCGTCCATATAGCCATCTCGCCTCCGGTATTGTAAGGCTGAGGACCGGTCTCAGTAGGGGCGATAATGCTCCATGCACCATCTTTCCCGATGAAAAGAGACCCCATATCATAGTTGTTGTCGGACGTTGTAACCGGCTGTATATCCCATCGTTTTCCGGTCCAGTGAGCAATGGTCCAGGTGCGCGGATCATTCTTGGGGCCTGACTCATATCCCTTACTGGTAATGTAAAGTATGATGGGCCTTCCGTCTCGGTCGAAACGAATGTCCTTCAAGTAGACCTTTAGTCCTTCCGACTCGTAGTCGTACACCAGTGTAGCATTCCTGGACTCTGTGAGCGGTAATTGTAGCTTCTGTCCGTCCACACTTCTCCAGGTCTCACCAAAATCACTAGTCTCAACGTAGTAGAGGTTAGTTCTATAATTTAAACCGCCTTGTTTCGGGTGATAGTTAAACGCCGAAGCCGCTTTACTCCCAGTCACTCCGCTAATCTGATAATGTCCATTGGCTATGGTTGCAAGCCTTTGCCAGGCAGACCATCCGACGCCATCCCGACTTGTCATATAACAGATGGTGCGTTCTGAACCCCAACCATATTTAGTGAAGAAACAGACAAAACCCTGCTTGGGAAGATGCCACGCCTGCAAATATGAGAAATTGGTGATAGGAACTTTTATGCCATCCTCAAGTCTGGTGGCTTCAATCAGCTCAAAGGTGTCGATATCGTAAGGCTTCTTGCTTCGATGAATATAGGAAGGTCTGTCAGTTCCGTGTGATGTCGAGAAGATCCAGATATGGCCCTCGTCATCCACCGAAATAACAGGGTTATCATGAGCATCGCTGGTTTTCTTGTCCAAAAGAATCGTAGGCCTGGGAACCATTTGCTTCTTATGATCGTAGTAGGAGACCATATGAATCAGTTGACGATTACTATCCCTGGTGGTGCCTCCATAGCAAAAGAATGTCTTCCCGACCTTGTTGCAATAGACCGCAAAAGGCTTATGCTTAGCGCAGTATGTTCCAAGTCCGCCACTATATTTGTACTTATATACACTCTCCAGTGGCTGGTTCATGTACCAAATACCGCGATAGCCATCATCCTTTTCGTTGGATGTCGCGCTCTCTTGCGACCAGGCACCCGATGATAGTATCAACAAAATTCCTGACAGTATAGTGAACAATCTTAACGTCATTTGTATGTTCTCCTTTTAAGTTTTTAGCTTCTGGGGGAGACAACCTCACTACTCAAACAATACCCTACTCCAACAACCCAATCACATTGGCAACCATTGCTTTAATTCCTGTTTCAATTGTTGTCGTATAATCGGGATTTAAGAGAGAGGAATGGAGAGGTGGAGGTTTTTCTCCTCTGGCTGAATACTCTTTCATCACTTCAGAATTTGTACTGCCCAGCCAAATAAGGCA
>JAOZUK010000407.1 GCA_029938715.1 Bacteroidales bacterium
TGAAGCCTTTCTCATCCTGAAACACCTCCTCAATGATATTGTGGGATAGCGCATTGTCTTTTGTGAAACGCCTTATCTCCGGATTCTGTTGCTGAGATAATACCGGAAGAATAATCACTATAATTAGCAGCACAAAAACAAAAGTTCTGGCCTGCCATATTTTACAAGTGAGTCGTGATATCATTTACCGGCATTTTCATCAAACCCCTCGAAGGTTAGGCTTGGGATTCTGTTAACAACGGTAAAGTTATTCTTTTTTAGAAACCATACTCTTATTTCCCTCCTTCCACTATGTTTTATGTTCTCTCTTTATGGTTTGTATTTTATTGCTGGTTTTCATAACCTTGCTAACTACAATCTCATAAAAAAAAAGAGTAAAAGAATCAGATCCATGAAAAATATAATCAGAGTACATTTAAGTGTGATATTTTTAATCACTTCTGTTGTTTATCCTTTAAGTATTACAGATGCACAGCAGCATCTGGATTATAAAAAGGTGGGGCCACAGGCTGATGGAAGTATTTTGGTTCCTACCAATCAATTGTTAAAACCGGCCGGTTTTCAGGTGTACATGCCTGGACGGCCTGTGGACCTGGCTTTGATTAAGGGAGGTGAGCTTTTGGCGGTTAAAAATAAAAATTCTTTAGACCTTATCAGGTTATCAGACAGGGTCATTCTCCAGTCTCTTCAATTTCCGGGAAGTGGTTCATCTTTTACAGGAATTTGTTACTCTGAAAACAGCAGGTGTATTTATATTACTGATGCCAGTAACCGGATCCAAATAGCCTGCCTGGAGCATAATGATATACTTAGATGGGGGGAACCCATTTCCTTGCCAGAACCTTTAGTGGGAGGGAATCCGGTTCCTGGAGGAGTAGTATTAAACGATACAGAAGATAAAATATTTGTTACCCTTAGCCGAAGTAACTCACTGGCTGTTATTCATCTGTCTGATGGTTCGATTTCTGAAATAGAGACAGGTATGGCACCCTATGATATTCTGCTAAAATCTGATTCAAAAGCATATGTAAGTAATTGGGGAGGGCGAAAACCAGAAACTGGTGAGTCCTCTTATAATTCGTCTGGGAGTCAGGTGCTGGTCGATCCCTTAACGGGTATAGCGAACAATGGTTCTGTATCTGTTATTGATCTTAATAATAATATTCAGGAGAAGGTAATCGAAGTGGGCTTGCATCCTTCCGGCATGGTTTTTAACCAGGATAAGACACTCTTGTTTGTTGCCTGTGCAAATAGTGATATTATTTCTGTTATAAGCACTGCTACCGATGAGCTAATTAAAGAGATATCTGTAAAGATGAACTCAGAACTACCCTTTGGCAGCTCACCTAATGCGTTGTCAATTTCTCCGGATGGAAAGCTTCTCTATGTTGCCAATGGTACCGAAAATGCTATTTGTGTGATTGAAACGGATACACCAAACAGGATCATCGGCTATATCCCCACCGGCTGGTATCCCGGTGCAGTGGTGACTAATAGTCCGGGAACATTTTTATATGTTGCAAATGTAAAAGGCATTGGTTCAAGAAATCAAAAAACAAATCGCTCAGGCTATAACTCTCATGATCATATGGGAAGTGTTTCAATTATTCCTGTACCTGCTAAAGAAGAATTGGCCACGATGACAGGTATTGTTGAACAGAACAATTCATTGTCAGCGAAATTGAACCATCAAACAATGAACGGTAAACAAAAGAGGATTGTCGCAGTACCTCAACTACCTGATCAGAGCTCACATTTTAAACATGTGGTTTATATCATCAAAGAGAATCGTACCTACGATCAGATATTTGGTGATATGTCGCAGGGAGATGGAGACACAAGTCTGGTTCATTTTGGTCGTGAAATAACTCCAAATCATCATAAACTGGCTGAAACTTTTGTATTACTAGATAATTATTATTGCAGTGGCATATTAAGTGCAGATGGACATCAATGGACCGATGAGGCTTTTGTGACAGATTATCTTGAAAAGTCCTTTGGCGGATTTACCCGCAGTTACCCCTACGACGGAGATGATGCCCTGGCTTACGCAAGCTCAGGTTTTATTTGGGATAATGTTTTGAGAAACGGACTGACATTTCGTGATTACGGAGAATTTGTTGATGCGGTAATAGAACCTGATAATGCATCCTTTCTCGATATCTATACTGACTTCATAAATGGGACAAATAAAGTGTCCATCAAAGCAGAGGCTAACCTTGAGCAACTTAAACCCTACCTGTGTCCAACCTATGTAGGGTTTCCAAATAAAGTACCTGATGTTTACCGTGCAGCAGAATTTATTAAAGAGCTTCATGAATTTGAAAAAAATGATAGTTTCCCCAATTTCATTATCATGTTGCTCCCAAACGACCATACTTCAGGTACGCGTCCAGGCTCACCTACTCCCCGGGCGGCAGTGGCTGATAATGACCTGGCATTAGGGCAGATTGTAGAAGCTATTTCTTTAAGTAAATTCTGGGAAGAGACTTGTATTTTTGTGACCGAAGATGATCCCCAGGCCGGACTTGACCATGTGGATGGTCACCGGACAGTGGGTATGGTTATCAGTCCTTATACCAAACGCAAAGAGGTTGTTTCCACCTACTATTCTCAAATAAATATGGTTAGAACAATGGAAAATATCCTTGGTATTCCTCCAATGAACCAGTTGGACTTTGTTGCAGAGGCTATGTTTGATTGTTTTACAGAATCTCCGGATTTCACACCTTACCATGTTGAACCAAATAATACTCCGCTTGATGAAATTAATCCTGCCCTGGAAAGCCTTACCGGAAAAAAACATTACTGGGCGGAGAGATCTATGGAGCAGGATCTGGATAATTATGACAGGATTGACGAAGATACTTTTAACAGGATTATCT
>JAOZUK010000148.1 GCA_029938715.1 Bacteroidales bacterium
GCTCGCCCAAAAGCAAAAAGGTCGGCCGGAATGACCAGATTATTCTGCGGAAAAAATTTCACCAGGCTGGCAAATAACTCCGTCATGTCGATATTCTCAAGCGACTGGTAAAAGTAGAGGTCCACCAGCTCGGTGACCTGTGACTCGAGCTGCCGCATGTGTACTTCACCGGTGGTTTCACAAATTTTCAGTATGTTCCGGCTTATCTTTTCATAATCCCGGTTTATGCCCCCCATGGCCATGCTGATCACAAGTTCCCTTGTGCTCCTGGTCAGCGTACCCATCATTCCAAAGTCCAGGAAACAAATCACATTCCCGGGCAGTACCAGCAGGTTGCCGGGATGGGGATCCGCATGAAAAAAACCATATTCGAAGATCTGTTTCAACTCCAGGTCGACACCCCTCTGGGCAATCAGCTTGGGATCCAGGTCCAGTTCCCTGAACCTATCATTTTCGGTAATCTTAATCCCCTCAATGTATTCCATGACAAGCACCTTCCCAGTACTCAACTTACGGTAACAGGCGGGCACATATATGGTGGGATCCTTACGCATGTTGTTTCCGAAACGCTCCAGATTTGAAGCTTCTGCGGAAAAACTCAGTTCCCTGTGAATGCTCATGTCAAATTCCCTGACAATATTCACAAGGTTCGAATTTGACAGATCGGACACATGTTTCGCCAGTGCGACTGCCATTTGAGTCATAATCTCCAGGTCAGTATCTATCGTTCGCCTGATACCCGGCCGCTGTAGTTTCAGGGCCACTTCTTCTCCTTCCAATGTGGTGGCCCTGTATACCTGTGCAATAGAGGCCGAGGCAATGGGAGTGGCAGAAAACTCACTGAATAGTTCTTCCACAGGCCTGCCAAACTCTTTCTCTATAAGTGCCATAGCTTCCTCATGGGGGAAGGGTGGCACTTTATCCTGCAGCTTCTTCAGCTCTTCCACAAGATCATCAGGGATCAAATCGCCCCTGGTACTCAGGATCTGTCCAAATTTGACATAGGTGGTCCCCATCTCTTCCAAGGCCAGACGCACCCGCTCCCAACGGCTGAGCTTCAGCACCGAATCCTCCGGCCTTTTTAAACTGATCTTCTTGCCCAGGGGACCAAGGAGATCAAAGCCCGACTGGGAAATCAGATCATAGAAGCCATACCTGGAGAGCACCCTGAGCATCTCCAGGTAGCGCTGCGTATGACGGAAGGTCTTATGAACAACCTGAAGTGAGGCCATTACTTGCTGGCCTGTTTCTGATGCCCGGGCTCTTTATTTACCCTCTGCAATTTAAGAATCTCCTTTTTCAGGCCTTCCACATCTTCCTTTGTGGCCAGGCCCATCCGGTCTAGTTGTTTGCGAATGCGCTCATCCACTTTCTCCTCTAGCTTCTCTTTGGCCTCCTCGGCTTGTTCCAGGAGATCTTCAGCCAGCTTGCGTGCTTCCTCAGTGGTCATATTGGCCTCTTCGGCGCTTTTCTTTGCATATTCAAGAATCTTTTCATTTGTAAGCAGGCCCATTCCGATACCTGTCATTACTCCTTTTTTAATTTGATTTAACATGATTTTATTATTTAATTGTTTATGTCTTAAAGCTGGGATATCAGATTCCGAGTTTTTGTCCCAGCTGATTAATTCTGTTTTCAACTCTCTTAATGATCAATTCATAGTTATTCATATAGGTCCTGGCAATTTCCTGGCCTTCGGAGATATATTTCCTGGTGGCCTTTACCGTAGAGACTTTCTCAAATGTATTGGGATGCGATAAACCTTCCAGCAATACATACTGGATCTGTTTTCCTTCTGCCTGGTAATAAAGGTTAATAAAGGTTTCCACACCAAACCTGATTTCCCGGATATCTTCCAGTATGGGCAGAAGATCCTTCCGCAACATGGCCCGCTCACCGGTAAGGGATTTAAAAGGATTAATGTGGTAATCTATCATGGTCTCCCGGGGCTGACCCAGTACCATATCAGCCAATCCTTCCTTCATGGGTCTGATCAGGCTTCGGAAATGTTGCCTGGTGATATTGCTCACATCAGCATCAAAGAACAGGATAATGTCCCTCTCGCAACATTCTACTCCGTGAACCATGGCCCAGCTTTTCCCTTTGTTTTCAGGGAGCTTTTCAAGCCTGAATTTATAGTCCTTACTTAATCCCTCCAGCACAGCAACGGTCCGGTCGGTAGATCCGTCATCAACCACCAGCACATCAGCCATAGGATTGTACCTACAGCAGGCTTTAACAACATCAGAAATAGTCTGCTCCTCGTTAAAAGCGCATATGATGATACTTACATCTTTCATATCTTCTATCATAATTTATCCAGTACTTCTTTTGCTGCCCTTCTGCCGGCTTCAACCTGCTCCTCTGCTTTGTAGAAGTCATAGATATTGCAGGAATCACGGGATACATTGATCAATACCTCCGGGGAAAAATGCCGGATCTTTTCCTCGGCTAAATGCAGTGTCATCAGTTCAAAGCTTTTGCTGATCAGAGAAAAGTATCCCAGCTTGTCCTCTGCTGAAGAAGAAGGGATAGCGTACTTGTAGAATTCCTTGATTTTCCTTTGATACAGTGACTGTATTTTGACTGACTCTTTTGTTATTTCAGGCTTAACCAGGGGGATATTTGCATTCACATGAACTGCTATCATCATATCTCCTTCCCTTCGTTTCACATAAGCCATGGGAAGGTTGTTCAAGAGTCCGCCATCCACTAGCAGGCGATTCTCTTCCTTTACTGGGGTGAATACTGTAGGAATAGCAATGGAAGCCCGGATGGCATGATAGAGGCTTCCGGAACGATATACTACCTCTTCCTTGTTCAACAGGTCTACAGCTACTGCAGCGTAGGGTATGGATAGTTCCTCAATGAGCATATCCGGAACAAAGTCCTTTATTTTCTTCAGGACCTTATCCCCTTTAATCAAGCCCTGTTTACTCAGGGTAAAATCCACCAGACGCAGCACTTTGCTTTTGTCCAGGGAATACATGAACTCCTTCAGCTCTGCAAGTTTCCCTGTGGCATATATACCCCCGATAAGTGACCCCATGGAAGTACCGGCAATGGAGGTAATTTCGTAATCCCTACTTTCCAGCTCTTCGATCACCCCGATATGGGCAATACCCCGGGCGGCTCCGCCAGAAAGTACCAGTGCTACTGATTGTTTTGCATTCTTCATCTTTTTAGGATATTAAACATTTTGGTCTTATCATGTTTTAGAGTCAGTTATTAAATAAAAAAAATTACTTCATTCCCTTAATTATGATATTGGCCATCCCGTCGATATGCGGAAGATATTCCCTGTACTTCCCCTGGATGAAAAATGGGATCTCCAGTCCTTTCATGATCATAATGAACATCTCGCTTAAAACCTCTGTGTTAAGCTCAATATGAAATTCTTCCCGTTCCACTCCTTCGTTGATAATTGAAATGAGCCTTTGTTTTTCCCAGACATCGAAACCGCTCCTGATATCACCCATAAACTCGAAATGGTCAATTTCACCCGATTGAATGGTTTCATGGTAATTGGTAACATATTGCATCACTTCCAGGCGCGTCAACATGTACTTTTTTAACTTCCCCTCAGCGGACAATTCGCTATTGCTAACCACAGCCGAAAGTTTGGATTTAATCTCAACCATCTCATTCTGTACCACTTCCCGGAACAGGTCCTCCTTACTGGGAAAATGATAATAGAGAGAGCCTTTGGCCTTCCGGGCAATTTTGGCAATCTCATCCATGGAGGTCTTCTGGAAACCAAAGCGACCAAAGAGCCGGTCGGCCACACTTAAAATCTTTTCTCTGGTTTCGTTTATTTTCATTTTACTATTTGACTATTATTGTTTTTCAGTACAAAGATCACAATTTTCTTTTAAATAAGCAAATCTTTATTGAAATGTTTAATGCTCATGGAATGCTCTGATGAATGAGAACAGCATCTATGCGCCTTACCGGCGGGATTGTGGATTAATTGGTCAAAGACTTAGCACCCATTTGCACTCCGAATCGGACTCAAAGGAGATGATTTTCACGGGATAGTTTGGATAGTGTTCCTGAAAACTTTTACTGACGCCTTTTTTTGCAGATTTGCATTTCATTTTGGCTTCATATGCCACTCCTTCACCGAAAGAAGTGGTAACGATAAAATCTATCTCTTTGGTTTCGCTGATTCTCCAGAATTTGATCTGGTCTGTATCATATAATTCAATAAGTCGCAGGTAGATGTAGTTTTCCAGTAATGCTCCCTGGTCTTCTCTGGATCGGAATTCAAAAAAACGGTTTAAAGCCATGTTTCTTAGTCCAAAATCCTTGAAATAGATTTTGGGCATTTTGGTAAGCTCCTTTCTCAAGTTGGAATAGAAGGGCTTTACCAGATCAAGGTGGAAACAGTTTTGAAGAACATACAGGTATTTATCAGTGGTTTTATGGTCCACCCCAATGGTATTTGACAGTTCATTCCGGTTCACAAGATTTCCAGCTTGTCCTGCCAGTAAAGCAAGAAGATTATAAAATTTGTCGGGATTGCTGATTCCCGATTCATCAACATCTCTTTTTAAGAAGGAGTTTTTGATCTCTTTCAGCAAATTTATTTTTTCTCCATTGTCTTTTTCCAGAACCACTTCAGGATATCCTCCATAAACGAGGTAGTTGTTGAACTCCTCCATCAATGCCCGCATATGGGAAGAAACATACCCTGACTGGTTTCTGATTAAGTCCAATTCCTTGTAGAATGAGATCTTCTCTTTAAACTTTAAATACTCTGTAAACGATAAGGTCTTCAATTCAAAAACTCGTTTCCTCCCAGCAAGGGAATCAGTAAATTTCCTGTCGATGTAGAATGCGCTGCTTCCAGAGGCGACTATCTTCAGGTTTTCACCGTAAACATCATAGAGATATTTCAAAAAGTTTGATGGATCGCTGGCGTGTTGCACCTCATCAATAAACAGAAAGTGACGATGTTTTACCAGTTCCTTCAAATTTGTTGGTTTTTCAGGACGGAGAGAAAAGCTAAATACTTCTTCGGGATGATTATTGATTGCTGTAAGGATATCTCTATCCTCAAAGGTGATAAAACTTACACTTTCCCCAGAGCTTTGAAGTTCTCCAAATAATGCCTGCATCAAGGAGGTCTTGCCACATTGCCGGGGACCAGTGATGATTGTATATTCCTTTCGTTTAAGGTGGTTTTTAACTTCGTCGTGTAACGTTCTGTGTATATACATAGCCATCCTTTCTTCAAAAATATGAAATTATTGGAATCAAAATCCAAAAAAAGCGGATATTATTGGAATCAAAATCCAAAAAAAGCGAAATGTTGAATTACGCGAGGTGAGCGTTCAACACAATTTTCGATGTAATAATACAGATTAATTATGGATTACAGGTAGTGGGTTTGAGATTGAAGCTGAATACTATCTTTGGCCTTCAATTTCATTTTTTGACACTATACATTTAGCAACATGGATCAAGACATCAAATTTTACAGCAGACCCAGTGTTCCCGTTGAACTTCACAAGGTGAGGGTTGTACAGAAACTTCATTTAAAATCTGTTGATGAGAGGCTGAGGGCCATACGTGAAGGTGGATTTAACACCTTCCTGTTAAATACAAAGGATATTTTCCTGGATATGTTAACAGACAGTGGCACCAATGCCATGAGTGACAACCAGATCGCTTCTATGCTTCAGGCCGATGACGCCTATTCAGGATCTCAAAGCTTTTACAGGATGGAAGAGGCCCTCCGAGAGGTTTTTGGAAAACATTATGTGTTGCCGGTACACCAGGGAAGGGCTGCTGAAAATGTGATTTCACAGGTATTTGTGAATGAAGGGGATGTGATCCCCATGAACTACCATTTCACAACTACGAAGGCCCATATGGAGATTAACGGGGGTACAGTACTTGAGATCTATACCGATGAGGCCTTGAAGATTAAGAGTACCAATCCCTTTAAAGGAAACATGGATATTCAAAGGTTAAAGGATGTAATCGCCGAGTATGGAGTGGAGCATGTGCCTTTTATCAGAATGGAAGCATCTACCAACCTGATTGGCGGACAGCCCTATTCCATGCAGAATATGAAGGATGTGAAGGCCATTGCAGATGAGCATGGAATCATGATCGTCTTGGACGCTTCTCTGATCGGAGAGAATGCCTATTTCATTAAAAAACGGGAAGCTGCCTATAAGGATGTCTCCATCAAGGAGATTCTGAATGAGATGTGTGCCATGTCTGATATCGTCTATTTCTCCAGCCGAAAGGTGAGTTCCACACGAGGTGGAGGTATTGTAACCGACAGCGAGGAGCTGATGTTAAAGATGAGGGATCTGATCCCCCTTTATGAAGGCTTTATGACCTATGGCGGAATGTCGGTACGTGAGATTGAAGCCATGGCTGTGGGTTTAAGAGAGACCCTGGATGAAACTGTGATCGGTCAGTCCCCCGCCTTTATTGAATATGCAGTTAATGAACTGGATGACATGGGAATCCCTGTCGTGATGCCTGCAGGCGCACTTGGATGCCACATTGATGCCAAGCAGTTTCTCCCACATGTTTCCCAGCTGGATTATTCAGCCGGTGCTCTGGCTGCTGCCCTCTTTATTGTATCGGGTTGCAGGGGCATGGAACGCGGAACCATCTCCATGGACCGGGATGCAGATGGCAACGATGTAGCCTCAGATATGGAGCTCTTACGCCTGGCTTTCCCTCGCAGGGTATTTACCCTTTCCCAGACCAACTTCCTGCTCGACAGGTTAAAGTGGTTGCATGAGAACAGGGAGATTATCGGCGGACTTAAGTTTGTGGAAGAACCTGCCGTATTGCGATTCTTTATGGGTCGATTGGATGCGGTCTCAGACTGGCCCGAGAAGCTGGTGGCTAAATTTAAAGCCGACTTCGGGGATAGCCTGTAAATATCGGGGAATTTTTGCTAAGGTTTCGTATCTTACCCCTTATGAAAGATTTGAATTACCTGCCCATTGATGATTATGGCATCATTGGGAACATGCGTTCGGCTGGGTTGGTGGGGTTGAATGGCTCCATAGATTGGTTCTGTTTCCCCCATTTTGATTCCCCAAGCATATTTGCTAAAATTCTGGATCACCGAAAGGGAGGTTATTTCTCCATCCGTCCGATTACCGAATTCAAATCCAAACAGTTTTACTGGCCCGAAACCAATGTATTGATTACCCGGTACCGGACCAGTGAGGGGATAGTGGAGGTTTCTGACTATATGCCGGTGGGCCCCAAAATTAAGGATGAGGATGATTACCGCATTGTAAGAAGGGTAAGGGGAATCAACGGCCAGGTAAAAATGCAGATGGAGTGTTTGCCGGCATTTAATTATGCCAGAGACACTCACACATTAGAGATCTCCGGGGAGAGAGCCACATTCATCAGTGCCAGTGCCTCCATGGATCTTCAAAGTACCATTCCCCTGGAGCAAAATGGTCGCATGGCCGCCAAAGAATTTACCGTTGGTCAGGATGATTCGGAAGTATTTATTTTACGGAAGAGCCTTGAAGGAGTCAAATCTGATAGGAGTATTGATGTGAAGCAGGTGGAAGAGAATATGCATGATACCATCCTGTACTGGCGAAACTGGATCTCCAAATCCACCTATAAGGGGCGCTGGCGTGAAACGGTGCATCGGTCTGCGTTAATTCTGAAACTGCTCACCTTTGAACCCACCGGAGCCATTGTGGCTGCAGTCACATGTAGCCTTCCCGAAGGCATTGGTGGAGAACGCAATTGGGATTACCGGTATACCTGGATACGGGATGCTGCATTTACAGTTTATGCATTTCTGAGGCTGGGGTTTACCCAGGAGGCAACTGCCTTTATGAACTGGGTGGGAGACCGCCTTGCTGAATGCACCAAAGATGAACCCCTGCAGATTATGTATGGCATTGATGGAAGGCATGAGCTTGAAGAGGTAGAACTCGATCACCTGGAGGGATATATGGAATCCAGCCCGGTAAGAATAGGAAACGGAGCTTACAATCAGCTTCAGCTGGATATCTATGGGGAACTTATGGATTCGGTTTACCTCTTTAATAAGCATGTGAATCCCCTGAGTTTCAGAGGATGGAAGTTGGTGACCAAAATCGTAAACTGGGTGGTGGAAAACTGGAGGATGCAGGACGAGGGGATCTGGGAGGTTAGAAGTGGGAAGCAGGATTTTGTTTACTCCAAATTGATGTGCTGGGTGGCACTGGACAGGGGCATTCGACTTTCACATAAGAGCTCTTTGCCAGCCGATTTAAATCTATGGGTGGCCACAAGGGATGAAATCTATCTGGAAATCATGGAAAAAGGATGGAGTGAGGAGAGGCAGGCTTTCATTCAGTATTACGGAAGCTCCAGTCTGGATGCTTCCAACCTGATGATGCCCCTGGTATTTTTCATTGCCCCCACTGATCCCATGATGATAAAAACCCTGGATGCAACACTTCGATCTCCCGAAAAAGGGGGATTGGTGACCAACAGTCATGTATACCGTTACAATGCTGAGGAATCACCTGATGGCCTGGATGGTCACGAAGGTACATTTAACATCTGTACCTTCTGGCTGGTAGAGACTTTAACGCGGGCCGGGAAATCCGATCCGGCCAAATTGGAAGAAGCCAGGCTGATGTTTGAACAGATGCTGGGTTATTCCAATCACCTGGGGATCTATTCCGAAGAGATTGGCATTGGAGGAGAGGCCCTGGGGAATACACCGCAGGCCTTTACCCATCTGGCCCTCATCAGTGCTGCATTCAACCTGGATCGCACATTAGGATAACCAGTTGAATTATACTACTTTTGCGGCTCATTTAAAGGAGCATAGGTAGTATGGACTTAAGAAATATAGCAATTATAGCCCACGTCGACCACGGAAAGACCACCATGGTTGATCGTATATTGCACCAGGTCAAGCTCTTCAGGGATAATCAGGAGATGGGGGATCTGATCCTCGATTCCAATGACTTGGAGCGGGAGCGGGGTATTACCATCCTCTCAAAGAACGTATCGGTAAGATACAAAGGAACCAAAATCAATATCATTGATACCCCCGGTCACTCCGATTTTGGAGGAGAGGTGGAAAGGGTGTTAAATATGGCCGATGGGGTACTGCTGCTGGTGGATGCCTTTGAAGGCCCCATGCCTCAGACCAGGTTTGTTTTACAAAAAGCACTTGAACTGGGTAAAAAGGTGATTGTGGTTGTGAATAAGGTGGATAAACCCAATTGCAGACCCGATGAAACCAATGAGCTCGTTTTTGAGCTGATGTTCTCACTGGATGCCACTGAGGATCAGCTGGAATACCCCACCGTATATGGATCCTCCAAAGAAGGATGGATGGGAGCCGATTGGAAAACTCCCACCGAAGATATGGCCTACCTGCTGGATACCATCGTGGAGTATTTTGATCCGCCCCTGGAGAACCCCGGTACCCTGCAGCTGCAGATCAGTTCGCTGGACTACTCCTCTTATACAGGACGAATTGCTGTGGGAAAAATAAACCGGGGAAGCATCAAAATGGGAGACCAGGTTTCCATTGTACAGCGAAACAGAATGATTCATAAATCAACCGTTAAAGAACTCTATACATTTGAAGGCCTGGGTAAAGAAAAAACCAAGGCTGAAGTACGTTCTGGTGAGATAGTGGCGGTACTGGGCCTGGAGGATTTTGATATTGGAGATACCATTTCCGATGTTGAGAATCCCGAGGCTATGAAACCGATCGCCATTGACGAACCCTCCATGAGTATGCTCTTTACCATCAACAACTCGCCTTTCTTTGGCAAGGAGGGGAAATTTGTAACCTCGAGGCATGTTCGCGACCGTCTTATGAAGGAGACCGAAAAGAACCTGGCCCTTAAGGTTGAAGATACTGATTCACCCGAAAGGCTGATGGTATTTGGCAGGGGAATCCTACACCTCTCCATCCTTATTGAAACCATGCGTCGGGAGGGTTATGAATTGCAACTGGGGCAACCCAAGGTGGTGATCAAGGAGATTGATGGATTCAAACATGAGCCAGTTGAGTTACTCTATATCAATGTGGATGAAGCTTTTTCGGGTAAAGTAATCGAGATTGTAACCGGACGCAAGGGCGATATCCTGAATATTGAGAAGAAGGACGACCGGGTAAACCTGGAGTTTAAGATTACAGCCAGGGGACTTATCGGGTTGCGTCAACCCATTTTAACTGCCACTGAAGGAAATGCTGTAATTTCTCACCGCTTTTCAGGGTACGAGCCCTGGAAAGGGGAGCTGGTACGAAAGAGAAACGGGGCTCTGATCGCCATGGAAACAGGAACATCTATTGCATTCTCCATCGACAAGCTTCAGGACCGTGGAAA
>JAOZUK010000036.1 GCA_029938715.1 Bacteroidales bacterium
TCTTCAAAATCAAATCGGATGTGGCCACCACCTTTACCGTCAAACCCATCTATTCAAACGGAAACGACGGATGGTTGCCAAAGGAGATTCCGGCTGACGGTGAATGGCATATTTACACCTATGAGTTAGTGGCTGACAACTATTCCGGCGGATACCTGAACAAAATCTATCTCTATTTTGATGGTGGAAGTACTGTTATTAATTCAGGACTGGTGCAGTTCGATTTTATTCAAATAGCAGGCTTCTCTATCAAGATCAATAACTTGCAGGCAAACCTGGTGGACTCTTCCACTGTCGATCTCTCCTGGGAGACCAGTGACCCCGAAAATACCGACCACTTTAACATTTACAGAAGCACCGAGATGGAGTTTTCAGCAGAAATGCTCACTAAAATCGGCGAAACTATCGAAACCAATTACCAGGATACCGGTCTGATCAATCACACCACCTATTACTATAAAGTAACTGCCACCGATATGAATGGCAAGGAGCATAGCCCTGCTGAGGTGAGCATCCAGACTTCCAATCCTGGTTCAGTCCCAATAGTGGAGATTGTCAGTGAGAATGCCAATCCTGTGGGGAGCTATGAAAAATATGAGCTGGTGGTGAACCTGCTCGACGCCACTTTTACGAATCCATATAACCCCGAAGAGATCGATCTCTATGCCTGGTTCTATTCACCCGATGGCGATTCAGTGAAGATGAATGGCTTCTATGACAACTACCAGGGGCGTGACCAGTGGAAGATACGCTTTGCCGCCAGGCAGACAGGCTCTTGGGAATACCAGGTTTTCGCAAGCGATGCGGATGGATCAGGAAGTTCTGAAAAACAGACCTTTTCTGTGGTCGAATCCAACAACAAGGGATGGTTGACCATCTCTCCTGATAACTCCAACTATCTGATGCATGACAATGGATCAAGCTTTTACGGAGTCTCTGTCTATTACCCATGGAGTGTTACAGAAAGTGGATTGGATGAATTTGCTGCAGTAGACGGGAACTTTTTTGGTTACTGGGATTGCACCTTCGACGGCAGTGGAAATGGCGGGGGAAGGTACCTCCTGGAATCAATGGAATCGGGCGTAGGAAGATACGACCAGCGAAAGGCTGCCAGGATAGATGAAGTGCTGTCCTGGGCCGAGGCCCGGGATCTGAAAGTGATGCTGGCCATATGGGCACATCCCTACCTGAGAGTTGAAAACGTCCCCTGGGATGGCGCAAAATGGTTTGAGAATAATCCCTATAGCAAATTGGTAGATATTGATGACATCTATACCGACAGCCTCGCCCTGTCATTCCAGGAAAAACATTACCGTTACATGATCGCACGCTGGGGGTACAGCCAGTCCCTGGGAATATGGGAAATCATCAATGAGATGCATGGAACCACGGGTTGGGTTAGAAAACAGGCGGCTTCTAAAAAATGGGTGGCTGATGTACATGCCTACTTTAAAGAGAATGATCCCTTCCAGCGGCCCACAACCGCCTCTTTTGGTGGCAGTGAGGGCGCTTCCCATTTCAATGAGACCGACCAGCTGGGAGATATGCCCAATGTCCATTTCTACGAGGAGCATGGATGGCCCACCAGGTACCCGGGTGATGTGGTTCGCAGCGGACTGGCCAATATGGTAAGTGAAACAAGGAAACTGAAAAGCAAAGGTGAGAGACCCGCTTTCCTGGGCGAAGCGGGATACACCAGCATGCTTGCCGATCATACAACGGAAGCTTACACATGGGAACTGCATAACACCTTTTGGGCCGGGTTGTCGCTTGGTATGGCCTCCACACCCTTCTGGTGGGAGCTCAATACGAAAGATGTCTTAACTGCCTCACGACTACAGGAGTATCGTAGATTTAATTCATTCGTATCTGATATAGATTTTGCCCACCAGCTCTTCGTTCCCACAGAGATATGGGTCGAAAACACCGACGGGTATTTCATGGGGGCATCCAACACAGGTTTTGGTTGGATGAGGACTTACGAAAAGGCTCCGGTATCAGGTGCTCCAATCTATATCTCCCATACTGAACTCACCAATGGCACCTACCTGTTGGAATGGTTCAACACATGGACGGGTGAAACAGTGGATACCGATACAGCCATCTGTGTGGATGGGATAACGTGGGGCAAGGTTCCGGATGATTTGGATGAACTGGATGTGGCATTCAAAACAGGTAAAGTGGAAGGTGGTGGCTCTGCCAGTCAGATACATTTGCAACTGGTGAAAACCGATACACTGGTAAAAGCCCAGCAGTCGTGGCTTCCTGACATTGATTCTACCATCTTTAAAATTGTTTGTTATACGACCGATCATAATGGTTTTCTGGATGTTTCATATTATGGGCCGGTTGACATCTCCATGGAAGGAGAAGGACAACCAGAGCCATTCACACTTGATCTAGTGGAGGGTGGTGTGGTCTTTGATTTTAACCGGATGGGATCATCCGGGGTCACCATTACTGCTACCATTGAAGGTTTGGGTAGTGCTGTGCTTTATATTGAGGGGATTACAGGTGTTGACAATGGACTTACCCAAATCGTAAATGCAAGGGCCGAACTTAAAAACAACTATCCCAACCCCTTTGATCAGGGCACGGTTATTGGGTATGCATTGCCAAGTGAAACCCGTGTCAAACTGGCAATCTACAATGCCCAGGGCAAACTGCTGGAGACCCTGGTGGAAGGTCAAAGATCCGCAGGTCAGCATAGTGTGGAGTGGAACGCAGAAGGCCATCCGGCGGGTCTCTATTTCTACACATTGAGCAGCGACCGGTTCTCATATACCAAACGATGTATGATCCTTAAGTAACTGATTATCCTCAATATGGAAAGAATCCCTAAACTAAATAATTGGATATTTATTACCCTTGCCTTTGCCCTGATTTCATGTGGGGGTAATGGCTCTTCCGGGAAAGATAATAGTCAGCCCAATGTTCTCTTTATCATTATTGATGATATGAATGTGGATGTTAACTGCTACGGGGGTCCCATCAAAAGTCCCCACATCGACCAACTCGCTGCAAGTGGCATCAAGTTTAACCATGCCTATGTGCAACAGCCGGTTTGTGCAGCTTCAAGGGCCAGTTTTTTAACGGGTCTTCGTCCCAATTCAACGGGTGTGGATTACCCATACAGCCATTACTTCCTGGATGAAGTGATGCCCAAACATGGAACCATTTCCAGGTATTTTGCTGGCAGTGGATACGATGTAAAGCAATTTGGGAAAGTTCATCATGGCATTGAAGATGAAAATCCCACCTTTAAACCCAAAAGTAAAGGACGCTATTATAACGATAGCATCAATTTGAGTTTTGAGAACGGGGGCCCCAAACTGCCCTACGAGAAATCTTATGATGGTGACAGTGAGTATGCAGATTTTAAGATTGCAGATTCTGTGGCAACGGCCATCCTGGCCCATGATCAGTTGTCCGGGCCTTTCTTTTTTGTGGCAGGTTTTAAGAAGCCTCACCTGATTTTTGCAGCTCCGGAGAAGTACTGGGATATGTATGATCGGACAGAGATCCCACTTCCCGTTCCCCGGAACCTGGCAGAGGGATCCCCTGAATATGCAGTGGACCAGTATTACCTGAATCAGTATGACTGGGAGACCAAAGACCCTCAAACTCCCTTTACAGATGTCTATGCAAGGCTGATCAGGCACGCCTACTATGCCAGTTCAAGCTTTGTGGATGCCCAGGTGGGGCTGGTGTTGGATGCCCTCAGGGAGAGTGGGCTTGAAGAGGAGACCATTGTTCTCTTTGTATCGGATCATGGCTTCCTGATGGGCGAGCATAATTACTGGGGCAAGACCAACCTGTTTGAAAAAGGGGTTCAGGTTCCCCTTATTGTATCGTGGAAGGATCACATTGAGGCCGGTATGGAGACAAAAGCGCTGGTGGAAGCCGTGGACATCTTTCCTACCCTGGTGGATATGGCCGGACTGGAAGTCCCTGGTTATCTGGAAGGAAACAGTTTCAAACCCGTGATTGAGGAACCCTCGCTCCCATGGAAAAAAGGGGTCCTCAGTCAGCAACCCAGGGGCATGGTTGCCGACCGGGAAGGAATAAGCATGCGGACCGATCGTTACCGGTATACGGAATGGATAAACACCTTTACCGGAGAAATCATCGCTCAGGAGTTGTTTGATTATGAAGTGGATCCCACCGAGTCGGTGAACCTTGCTATTTATTCGGAAAATGCCAAATTGTTGCATGAGCTTTCTACCCAACTCAATACCGGATGGAAATCGCTTCTCCCTGAAGGAGTTACCAATCATTCAACCAATCCACTGGCGCCACCCAGTTATGCCTGGGGAGGAGAAGGTAAAGGCCGCAGAGCAGCCTGGCACAAGACGTTCGGCGGATATGAAGAAGAAGGCTGGAGAGAGGCCACCGAAAGGCGGATGTCTTATCAGTCGACTTATGAGAAATAACGCATATTATATAGATTAATCACTAAGTAACTGATTATGAAACAAGGTGTTAAGGTAATTCTACTATCAGCATTCTTTATTGTATTATTCGTTTCAAAAATAAGTGCACAAAATAAACCTGTAAATAGAAATGCCACCCCTGAGGCAAGGGCGTTATTGGAATATTTGTATTCCATCAGTGGTAAAAAGATCCTGTCGGGTGCTCACAATGGAAGCAGAAACATGGACCAGTGGCACAACTATGTGGAAGAGCTGACCGGGAAGTCTCCCGCTGTGTGGGGAAGTGATTTTGGTAATTATTACAGGGAAGGGAACCCGGAGGCAATTGTGAAAGAGTCCACCAAAAGGCACAAGGATGGTTATATTGTCACACTGATGTGGCATACGGGCAGACCCCAGGATGATCCGCCCTTTGAATGGAAGACCAGCACTCAGGGTGAAATGAGCGATCAGGATTGGATTGACCTGACCACGCCAGGAACAGCCATTCATAACAAATGGATTGAAAGGGTGGACACCATTGCCATCTACCTGAAACAGCTGCAGGACCTGAATATCCCGGTGCTTTGGAGACCCTACCATGAAATGAATGGCATCTGGTTCTGGTGGGGCGATAAAAAAGGAGAAGATGGGTTTGCCAAGTTGTGGAAGATGATGTACGATCGTTATACCAATCACCATCAACTGAATAACCTCATATGGGTATGGAACACCAATACTCCACGTGACAGGGAAAATGACGAAGCCTATGCCTACGAGCTCTATTTCCCGGGATTGGAGTATGTAGATGTGCTGGCTGCCGACGTGTACCACAACGATTACAGGCAGGAGCATCACGACCAGCTGCTTGAACTGGCAGAAGGCAAGCTAATCTCTCTGGGTGAAGTGGGAGAGATGCCTACTCCGGAGATTCTGGATAGTCAGCCCATGTGGGCCTGGTTTATGGTATGGAGCAAATGGGTGGAGACCCACAATACCCCCCAAAAGGTAAAAGATCTCTATAGCTACCCCAGGACTTTATCACATGGAGAGTTCAAAGTCGAGAATTCAACCATCGACCCACAGGCCACCAAAGAGACCATCAACCTCTTCAACAACCTGCGGGAGGTGTCCAGGGACCATATCCTATTTGGGCACCAGGATGATCCTGCTTATGGGATCGGATGGGCCTATGAACCAGGGAAGTCGGATTGTAAAATAACCGCTGGATCATATCCTGCAGTGTATGGCTGGGAGCTGGGGGGGCTGGAACTTGGTCACAAAAAAAACCTGGATGATGTTCCCTTCGACACCATGCGTGATTTGATTGTGGAGAGCTACCTGCGGGGCGGGGTCACCACCATCAGCTGGCATGAATACAGTCCGGTATCAGGAAAGGACTCATGGGCAGACACCAGAGATACGGTAAATAAAACAGTGGAGTCCATAATCCCGGGGGGGACACACCATAAGGTTTATAAAGAGCACCTTGATAAGGTGGCCCACTTTCTGAATTCACTTAAAACAGGCGACGGAACACGGGTTCCTGTTATTTTCAGACCGCTTCACGAAAATACAGGCAGTTGGTTCTGGTGGGGAGAAAAGCACTGCTCCGAACTGGAGTACAAGGCCCTGTTCCAGTTTACAGTTCAATACCTGAAAGAGGAGCACCAATTGCATCATCTACTCTACTGCTACTCTCCTTCAGGCGATTTCAATTCGGAGGAGGACTATTTGAAAAGGTATCCTGGTGATGACTATGTGGATATCCTTGGTTTTGATCAATACAGGATCAAATCTAACGATAAGAGTGGAGAGGGAGCTGTTTTGCGAATGGGAATACTGGCTGACATGGCAATGGAGAGAAATAAATTGTATGCCTTAACTGAAACCGGAGATTACGGGCTGAAAACTGAAAACTGGTTTACCCACCACCTCCTCCCCATCATCAATGCCGATGATAAAACCAGGGGAATTACCTATGTCCTGGTTTGGAGAAATGAAGAACGCCAGGTAGATCACTTTTTTGTTCCTTATAAAGGGCATGAGCAAACCGGAGATTTTAGAAAATTCAGAGATACGGATTTGATCCTGTTTGAAGAAGACCTGCCGGCTAACCTCTACCGGTAGAAACGGCCTGGATGAATCCATTACATGGGATGTGAAGCTGTTTGATCGCGGTAGGGTTGATAATTCTGCTTATTAAATGTAATTTCAGCGCTTAGCGGGATGAGCAATTTTGTCACAAATAAGCGATTCATCACTCCCTGGATTATAATCCTTGTGGGTTTTTTGTCACTTTGCAATACATCTTCAGGTCAGGAACCAGACACCTACACCTTGCAGAAGGTGGATGCTTTTGAAGAAATTGCCAATAGGGAAATCACATCCATTTTACAGGATAAGGAAGGTTTTCTGTGGATGGGCACCTATTTTGGAATTTTAAAATACGATGGCAATGAAATAGTCAATATTAAACCTAATATCTATGATCCAGGCTCCATTCCTGCCCGGAAAATTAAGCGTTTGCTGCAGGTAGGGGACACCATTTGGATAGGTACCATTGAGAAAGGACTTTGCTATTATGATT
This sequence comes from Bacteroidales bacterium, assembly GCA_029938715.1. Classification (GTDB taxonomy): domain Bacteria; phylum Bacteroidota; class Bacteroidia; order Bacteroidales. The sequence continues at coordinate 7,003 of JAOZUK010000036.1, forward strand.
GTGTCCGGGAAACATTTCATACACTTCCCGAGATAACAGCCAGGGGCCCTGGAAGCAATCAGGTAACGGCCTTGACTACAGATGTCCATGGCAATATCTGGACTGGTACAAGCAAGGGGCTCTATCGTGTAAATCAAGGCGATCCTAAAGATATCTCAGCTATTGAATTTAAACAAGGAGAGGATTACAGAGGTAAGAACTGGATCAATGATCTTACATTTGATCAATATAATAATCTCTGGGTGGGTACTTCCAATGGGATCTATTTCATACATCAATCACACCTGAATCGATCGTCGGGGTTTACAGCCATTCCATTTAAAATGTCAGGCCGGGTTAGTAATAATTCTGAAAATCTGATTACCAGCCTGGCCTGTATACCTGATGGGGACAATGTTTGTTTGTGGGTAGGGACAAAAAATGGCATTTTTAAGTACAGGATCAATCCACACTCATTGAATAGTTCGATATCAGAGGAGGTCACAGGGAACTATACAAGTCTAGATGAGATTTACGGATTATTTGAAAATGTGGCTGTTCAAACTCTTTTGCATAATCCGAAAAAAGAGGAATTATGGATTGGGACAAGCGAAAAAGTAATTCTACTGGATTTAATCTCTCTAAAGATCTCAGGTGATTTCGGTACTGTTTTAAATCAAAATCTGCGTGTCTCGTCCATCTATAAGGATAACAATGAATCTGTCTGGATAGGTGCTTTATCAGGTTTACATCGGATCGTCACTGAAAAGAGTTTATTCAATACCATCGGGGAAGTAAATTCCATTGAAGGTACACAGTATATCTCCACATTAATCGATCATGGGGATGAATATCTGTGTGGAACACTTAGTAATGGCTTATTTAAGGTTCAAATTCAGGGTGATGGATCGCTGGGGGAGATGGAACCTGTAACGATGAAGAGCCGGGAGAGAAGTAACATGATTCGGGATATCGTTTGTGGTATCAAGGACAAGAATGGATTTATCTGGCTGGGGACCAAGGGGAATGGTTTAATAAGCTTCAAATTTGAAAAGGGTACAGTAACAGAATGGAAGCACTATGATCCGGAAAATCCGGAGAATCCATTTCCACAGGATATACAGTCCCTTGCTGAACACCCCGATGGATCCATTTTGGTAGGTACTTACAGTCAGTCTATTATTAAGCTTGACCCCCAGAGTGATGCCATGATGAGAATTGATAAATTCTCAGTCTCCGGGGAGCACCCGGCAGATTACCCGATCTCAGATATCTTTATTGAATCAGAGAGGGTGTTCTGGGTGGGGACCAGGGGAGGCGGTCTGTATCGAATCATACTTACCGGTGGAGATACCTTTGAATACCAGGGTTTTTTAAATTCTGAGGGTGATTTAAACAGCCTGTGTGATAACTATATTATCGATATTTATCTGGATCATTTTGGAGGTCTGTGGCTGGGCACCGAAGGTGGCCTGAGCTTGTTCAACAGGATAGATAATCAATTCAAGAATTTCTATGAGATCAATGGACTCTCTGATAACTGTATTCAGGGGGTTATTGAAGATTCAGAGGGTTATCTGTGGGCTACTACGATCAATGGTTTGAACAGGATTAATGTGAGAGAACTGCTTGACAGTTCTGAACAGGGTGCCATCGATATATTTAATAAGGAGGATGGTTTACCTACCAATTACTTTATACATGGTTCCGCCTTTAAGTTACATAATAACCTTCTTTTTATGGGCAACCTGAGAGGGGCAACCTATTTTGATCCCACTTCTGTTGAGCCTAAAGATAAAAGTTCGAATCCGGTTATTAAAGCACTCTTTCTCCAGGAAATAAGGATTAGAACAGGTGAGAGAGTAAATGGCAGGATTTTGCTAAACGGGCGTTTAAGTACTTTAGACTTTCTGGAGCTTAAAGCGAAAGAAAATAATATTGCTATAGCTTTTTCAGCGCCCAATTTTGAAAATCCGTCCAGGATAAAGTATGAATACAGACTAAAAGGTTACAACGATCACTGGACCTCCATCAGTCCTCCTAACCTGAAGGTAAACTATCTGAATTTTCCTGCCGGAGAGTATACATTTGAAGTGAGAGCTTCCAATGCGGATGGTTCCTGGAATCAAAACCATGCTACACTTCAGATCAAACGATCTTTGCCTTTGTGGAGATCACCATTCGCATATCTTTTCTACGCTCTGATTTTATTAGGAGTATTTGTGCTTTTTAGAAAAATGATCATGCAACGTTCCGAATGGTTGAACAAGATCAAACTGGAATCCTATCAGAGTGAGAAGAATGAAGAGTTATTACAGCATAAATTGCGCTTTTTCACCAATATTTCTCATGAAATAAAAACACCACTTACTTTAATACTTGGCCCTGTTAAACAGGCACTTAATAGTCATGAAACGTCAGATCATCTATATGCGCTAAGGCTGGTTCAGCGCAATGCCAATCGCTTGTTGCGATTGACGAATCAATTGCTTGAATTTCGCAAGGTTGAAACAGAGAATGTGTCACTGAGTGTATCAATGGAAAACATCGGTGCCCTAACCCGATCCATTGGGGAGGATTGTCATTATTACGCAAATGAGAAGCAGATCAGCCTTGATCTGGCATTTGTGGATGAGCAACTGGAGGGTTGCATTGACAGGGATAAGTATGAAAAAATCCTTTTCAACCTGCTTAGCAATGCCATCAAATATACAGGCTCCAACGGAACCATTCAAGTGAGACTCAATGGTGAATATCAGAGCGATGATGGTGTGAAGTATGCTGTTTGCATTGTTGAGGATACAGGAAGAGGTATTCCCGAGGATCAGATCAACAGAATATTTGAGCGCTATTACCACGCTGGTCAGAAAAACTCTGGTATTGGTATTGGGCTCGCACTTACCAAAAAGCTGGTTGAAATTCACAAGGGAACCATCTCGGTTCAAAGCGTGCTGGGAGAGGGGACAATTTTTCAGGTAAACCTTCCCATTGATCAAAATTTTTTCGATCCTGATGAGCTTGCTGAAAAGGAGGTAAAGCCCGAATCAGAGAGGTCCTATATTTTTGAAAGTGAACCAGATGATCTTAAGGAGTCTGAAAGTACCCCAATTAATGGCGAGAAGATATTGATTGTAGAGGATGATCCGGAACTCAGGCAATTTCTGAACCATACCTTTAAAAGAGAGTACGGGGTGTTATCGGCAGAGGATGGGGAAGAGGGATATAAGCGAGCCTTACATGAAAAACCAGATGTTATTATCGCCGATTTCAGGATGCCAAAACTGAATGGTCTTGAACTGTATAATAAACTGAAGGAGCATCATTCAACGGAAAATATCCCGTATATCTTGTTAACTGCCCACCTGGATAAGCAAGTTGAATTGGAGCTTAGTCAGGCCGGAGCTGACCTGATCCTGAACAAGCCATTTGATCCGGATCTGCTAAAGATCCAGGTAAAGAATATGCTCAGAAAACATAAGAAGATCAAAACCCACCTTGAGAAAGAAATTCAGATCAATAAATCTGGTAATACCAGGCATGAGAAAAAGAAGTCTGGTATTTCTGATAAGGTTTTAGCCATCATCGATGAGCATTGCTCCAAAGAAGCATTTAATATTGATTTCCTTGCTCAGGAGATGGACATGAGTCGAATCCAGCTCTATCGCTACATAAAGAAACATTTTAAGATGTCGCCCTTTGAATTGATAAGGAAGATAAGGATGTCTAAGGTTGCTTCTTCTCTGAGGGAAGGTGATGCGAATATTTCGGAAGTTGCCTATCGGTTTGGATTCAATGATATGAAAAACTTCAGGGAGAGTTTTAAGAAAGAGTATGGTCAGACGCCCACAGACTATATCAAAGCCAATAAATAGATAAGGTGCTTTTCATACTGGCGACTTGTTATATTACCCCTCCGTTTATGAAAGAAAATGCCCCCTCACCGATCTGTTTCACCTGTCTGTTTGAAATAATCTGTTAGCAATTATGACATAATTTATTGAGATATTGTTGTTGTAATCCAGAAGGGAAATGGATTGAAGCTTAATAGAATATTAATATTAATTTAATAGATCATTTTGTATTTGAGTCAAAGATTCCATAATTTAGAGATTCGTTATAAAAGTTAAGACTATTAAAACAGACAAATAACCTTTAACAGACAACTACTATTATCAAACCAAAATCTACTCTATGAAGAAAATCTACCCTACAATCCATAAGATCACGTTGGCACTGGTTTTATATTAATTTCTAGCCTCTCCCGGAATCGCTCCTGGTAAGTTTTCGATCTACACGTAATTTATTCATTTATACAGACTGTCCTTCTCTATATGGAGAGGTTAAAAGTGCAGAGGAACAAACTCTGAAATCATATTTCAGAAACCAACTGTATATAAAGAGATATCAACTATGAAATACTACAATAGAAGGTTTATCGTAATTGCAACGATTTTTTCACTCTTTACCGGCATGCTATTCGCTTCAGGTACTATTAAGGGTACAGTGGTTGATGCCATAACAGGTGATAGATTGCCCGGGGCAAATGTGGTTATTAAGGATATTTTTATTGGAACCGCATCTAACTTAAATGGTGAATTTGTTCTGAATAATGTTCCGGATGGCACAAGCGTGATTACAATAAGCTACCTGGGTTATGAGGAGCAGGATATTACGGTTGAGATTTCTGGCGGCGACACAAAAACCATTGAGGTTAAGTTGCAGGTAATGACCATACAGGGCGAGGAGGCTGTGATTACAGCTCAGGCCTATGGACAGAGAGCTGCCATTAACCAACAGCTGGCAGCCAATACAGTGATCAATGTAGTATCTTCTGAAAAAATTGAAGAATTACCTGATGCCAATGCAGCAGAAGCCATTGGAAGATTACCTGGTGTATCCCTGAAAAGGAATTCCGGAGAGGCCAATCAGGTTGTGATCCGTGGTCTGTCGCCAAAGTATAACAATGTGACCATTGAAGGGATCAAGATGGCTTCCACCAGTGATTTTGACAGAAGTGTGGATTTAAGTATGATACAGAGTGAATTGCTTGCCGGTATTGAAGTATCAAAATCACTTCGAGCCGATATGGATGCCGATGCTCTTGGGGGAACTGTTAACTTGAGATTGCTTGAAGCGCCCAACAAAAGGAGGATCGATTTTTCTGGGGAGGGAGGTTATGCAAACCTGGGTAATAATTTTGCAAACTATAAGTTCACCGGCGGTTTCGCCAACCGCTATTTTGATAAGAAGCTTGGAGTGAGCCTGAAAGCCGCATATGAGCAGAAACAATTGCCATCCCACAGGTTTAGCGGAGGATATGAAGGGATATACCAAAACATCCTCACTGTGGACGGTGAGGTGGTGGATACGGTACTGGATACCAGGACGCAAAATGCCACACTGACCGATCAGTCGCAGGTACGGAAGCGAACCAATGCAAGTTTGATCCTGGATTATAAGAATGATTGGTGGACTTTAAAATTCTTTAACCTTTTCAGTCAAAAAAACGACGATGTGGTTAGCAGGCAGTTTCGATATATCTTTAATCCACAGGGGACTCCTGCCAACTTTTCCTCCATAGTCAATGCAACCGAATGGAGAACCATGACCCGTACTCACACCTTGCAAAACAGCTTCAGGTTTGGAGCCTCAAAACTGGATGTGGACCTCTCAACTACCTATGCCAAGAGAACACAGGAGGATGAGGGATTCCCATTTATTGAAGAAAATGATTATTCTCTGGACCAGAACTGGCTGGTATACAGGCAACCCAAGGAAGCCATTGATTTGGTTGGCGGACCCGATTCTCTGAAAATAGCAGACAGTTATCTTCAAAGATTCGACAAAGGGGATCTATCACTCATTGATCAAAGCTATGATGTCCGTCTCGATTATGAATTGGACTATGCATTTGGGGCTGTTACAGGAAAATTGCAATTAGGAGGAAAATACCATCAGCTCACAAGGACCAGTGACGGAACCAGCAGGTTTAGTAGTTTTGAGTGGGGAGGCTCTGTGGCCCGACGCCAGGCATTTATAGCGCAGTTTCCCTGGGTGAATACCTTTGAGGGTGCGCAGAGAGGAATCAGCGCCGGTAACTTTGTGGATCCAAACTACGATCCCGGCAATTTTCTGAATGGCAGGTATGAAACTGCATGGACCGGGGATATAGAGTTGCTCCAGGATCTTCAGAGTCAATGGTATGAAGGACCGGACGACACCAAGTATTATTTTCGTGGTGTGGAGAGTTATCAGAGGGATTATGAAGCCACTGAAAAACTCACTGCCGGTTATATCATGACAGAGATAAACATCGGGAGCAAACTGATGCTGTTGCCAGGTATAAGGTATGAGCAAAATAAAACAGAGTATTTTGCATATCACATCGTTACCAATGACGGGCAAACCGGGATTGAGCCAAACCCCGACTCGGTGACCACAGAAAGGTCCAATGCAAAATGGTTCCCTTCATTGAACCTGAAATATAAAATCACTGATTTCCTGAGCATTCAGGGAGCTGCATACAAAAGTACTTCCAGGCCCAGTTTCCGTCAAATTTCTCCGCTGGTCATTTACCGACATAACAACCAGAGAATTTCTGCTAACAATCCCTGGTTGGAGCCCTCCACAGCCTGGAACTTCGATCTGGGAGTATCGCTGATGAAATCTAAGATTGGTCTGTTAACGGTATATGGTTTCTACAAGGAGATTGAGGACCTGGCCTTCACCATGAACAATTATAAGCCCATTAAAAAGGGAGAGATCGTGGGTGGGCCCGATGATCTGGACGATCGCCTTCTGGGAGAAGAGTATTTCATTGAGTACTATATTGACGACAATCAGGGCTTTATCGATCAGCCCTTTAACAATACTGAAAAGGCCTATGTGAGCGGGGTGGAGCTTTCATGGCAAAGCAGTTTCTGGTACCTCCCCGGTATACTGAAAGGATTAGTACTGGATATAAACTACACCGTGATGAACACAAAAACCCGTTACCCCTTTTTCCAGCAGGTAATCATTGGGGTGGATGATTCAGGTTTTATTCCCAAAAATATTTATGGGCAGGAGTATGTCGTCAGGGATGGACCCATGCAGGACCAGCCTGGTTCCATTCTGAATGTTATCCTGGGATGGGATTACAAGGGATTCAGTGCCAGGGTATCTTATCGCTATCAGAGCGAGACCGTGGAAGGTCTGGATACCAGATACACTGTATTCGACAGGTATTACGACACCTTCTCACTGGTGGATTTGATGCTGAAGCAACAGATCACAAAGAATATTTCTGTCTATGCCAACCTGACCAACATTAGCAATCACATTGATGATTATTATTTTGGTGAACAGGGTGACAGACCAGCTTTGCCTACCAATAGCCAGTTTTACGGTTTCCGGGCTCAGCTAGGTGTGAGAATTAAGCTTTAAGGGAAGAAGATACATGGAGGAAATATCCATTTACATACATAAGTTTACTATTATTAATTATTAACCAAATCTTTTACAACATGAAAATGAAAACTTTACTTTTTGCATTCGCAAGTTTGCTAATTTCAACAGCTCTCCTTGCTCAGGATCCCATTGTGATTCCTGGAGGAGCCGACAATGGTGGAAAATTGGAGACCACTATCAATGGAGATACCACAGCCACCGGAGAGAGAAACAATCCCAACCAGGTCTATGAACTGGAAGCAGGTACTTTCTATCTTCAACACGCAGCCATCAACATTAACAACCCTGATGGAACCCTGACCATTCGTGGACAGGAAGGTGCAACTAAGCCTGTTATTCTAAAGCAGCCACTCAATGAGGTTGCCGTTGGATCCAACCAGATCCAAAGTAGCCTGGTTCTTCAAAATGTGCAGTATCATAACATGGCTACAGACGGAGTACTGCCCTGGGCCCTCTTCAGTATCAATGGAGATAACCATACATTGGTGGTTGAAGATGTGTTAATGGAGCACAGTAACGGTATTCTCTTCAATATGAACAATGTAAAGGCCGGTTGTGCAATTCAAATCAGGAATAGTTATTTCCGTGATATGCAAAACGGCAGCGGCAGCCAGTGGTGGTCTGGTAGAGTAATCCAGTGTAAAGTTCCGGTTGACAACTTTATTTTTGAGAACAATACCATAACAGGATCAGGTCTGACCATTCTTGGACAGCAGTGCTTGTTTGAGTATGCTGAGATCAACCACAACACCTTTATTAATGGCCGAAAGTATCCTGCATTGAACCAGTATTGGAAAGAGGTCTATTTTACCAATAACCTGTTTGTAAACTCCAACTGGGTAGGTGAAGACAAGGAGAATGTAGCCACAGGCGGACAGGATCCTGATGGACTCCTCCATGGAATTTCCGGAGTGGATACCGTTACTACTTCTGTCTGGATGAATCCTAAGTTTCTGACCGAAGATTCAACCCTTACATCTGAAATTGATGAAATCTCTGACTATATCTATTATGCTGCCGATAACGTAGCAGTGTCAAGTGCTAGCCTGGATAACTACTACGGAGGAGGATTGAGTCCCGACTGGGACGATGCTCCGTCTTCTTACCTTGACTGGGGTGGAATGGGTACAGGACCATGGAAAGTGGTTAGTGTTCCCGGTATATGGGCCAATGAGCGGACCACTGCCATGGTGGCAGATTGGGACAACCTCAAAGATGAGAACAACAGCATCTATGAGTATACGACCGAAGAACTTGGTTTTGGAACCGAGCCATTAACACAGGCCGGAGCTGATATTCTTGCTGTCTGGAATCAGGCCAAGTGGGCTGTTCCGGATATGGCAGCACCTACCGAAGGTTGGGAGGATAATGTTCATTTTGGAGATTATGATCCCAACACTATTCCTGGTATCGAAACTGAGGATGGAAGTGGTATTTCAAAAATCTCTGATTTACTTGAGGATTTCTCATACACCATGGATCTTAAATCAAAGAGTGATGGTCTTCGCATTGGAGCCCTGCACTGGAACGACGAAGTATTTGATGCAGCTGCTTCTATGGCCGCTGTCAAGGCTGCTTACGCATACACAGGTATTGAGGAGAACGTAGTATCCTTATCAGAACTGGAGTTGAGGAACTATCCAAATCCATTTACTGGCACAACTACCATCGCCTATAAAATGACTAAGGACTCTCACGTGAACCTTTCAGTTTATGATGTATCCGGAAGGATCGTTGAAACGCTGGTAGATGAAGCTCGCACAGCTGGAGAGCATACAGTTCAGTTTACTCCTGAATTTTCTTCAAGCAGCACCTATTTCATCAAGATTACCACAGATTATCATACAAGTACAAGAAAAATGATGATGCTTAAGTAAGAGCAAGTATCATAAATAATTAATGCTACAGGATGACCCAGGTCATCCTGTAGTTTTTTAAACCCTAAACCTAAGACGATGCGATTTATTTCCAGGTTTATAAAGTTTTGCCCAAAGACAGGACGCCCTGTGAAAGCGTTAAAAAAATGGATCGTCCCGGTTTTTAGTATTCTTTCCCTGATATGGATTCTCATTCGTGTGGTTCCCAAGCCCCAGCGCGCAGCCTACCCTTGCATGAAAGTGGCCATTCCATTTGCTTCCTCCTTTCTGATTTATCTCACGGGAGTATTAGGCTCTGTGGTTGTCTTTAAAAAAGCCTTCAGGAAACTGGCAGAAAGCAAATACGTGTTGGCTGGGTTTCTCCTGCTTGCAGGGCTTGGAGTAGGTCTAATAACTATGTTGTCCAGCCAAAAGGAGGTCTTAGCCAATGACAATGCTACTTATGACTATGAAGACCCCCTGGGTCCCAATGCTCCCATAGGAGAAGCAAAGGGAATCCTTCCAGGGCGTGTGGTCTGGGTCCATAATCCGGATGCCACCAACGAAAATTGTCAGTCGGAGGAATACGGTGATGGTTATTTCCTGGATAAGAATTGCGACCAGGAACTGGTGGATGAGATGTTGCAGACTGCCATCCTGGAAGTGACCGGGGATGAAACTGAAGAGGGAGCATGGGCCTCCATCTTTGATTATTTTAATTCAATGCATGGCAAGGGAGAGGTGGGATATACCGATGGAGAGAAGATCTTTATCAAGGTCAACGCGGTGCATGCATGGAGCACCAATAACGATCTCTCCATCAAGAACGACAAGAATTATGGCAATGTTGATACCTCGCCCCAGGTCATACTTGCAGTTTTGAGGCAACTGATCCACAAAGCAGGGGTGCCTGAGGAGGCCATATACATAGGTGATCCCTATACTCAAATTTTTAAACATGTTTATGAGAAACTATCTGCTGAATTTCCGGGGATTCAATATATGTCCAAATCAGATTCGGAACTTCGCGAAAAACTTCAAATAACAAATACAGACTCAATAAAGTATTCTGATAGAGGTACCGTCCTGGATAAGACTTCCGACGGATTTTTCGATTGCCATGTAAATGCCGATTATATCCTGACTGTTCCGGCCATTAAGGGCCACCGTTGGGGCGGAGTCACTTTTTTTGCCAAAAACCATTTTGGATCCAACACAGCAGGTGGTGCATCACATCTGCATAAAGGATTACACCGGATATCATATGATGCACCCATTCGTGAAGGATATGGTCTTTACAGGGTATTTGTGGACCTGATGTCCTATGAACACCTGGGAGGGAAAACCCTGATATACATTGGAGATCTTCTCTGGGGAACATCTTACGAACATGATCCACCGGCAAGATTTAGGAGTAAGCCCTTCAATAATGACTGGAGTTCGTCATTACTTGTATCCCTGGATCCAGTGGCTGTATCCTCGGTGGCACTTGACATTCTTCAGGAGGAGTTCCAGGTGGAAGATTTAACTACCACTCCTCCCAGGTACACCTATGTGAGATTCAGCGGGGTGGATGACTACCTGCATCAGGCAGCATCAAGTGAGTGGTGGCCGGAAGGTATTGTCTACGATCCTGAAGAGGATGGAACTCCAATTGGAAGCCTGGGTGTTCATGAGCACTGGAACAATCCTGTGGACAAGCAATATACCAGAAACCTGGGGACAGGTGAGGGAATTGAACTGGTCTATCGTAAAACCCAACAGGATCATACCTCTGTGGGACCGCAATTCTCAAATGATGTTACTGTTAGATCTTTCCTTTCAGCTGGGAATTCAATTCTATATCTTGAATTCAATCAGGACTTGCCCGGGCAAACCGACATAGGAATATACAATGTATCGGGTCAACTGATGCAGAGTTCCACCCTGGAGTCAGTCAGAGCTAATTCTCCAAATCAGATTGAGTTGTGTAAACTCGATCCCGGGTACTATGTGGTGACAGTTCACTCAGGGAGTAGTAAGGTCCATCTGAGTGAAGCCATGTTGATCAATTAAGCAGCCTAGGCACGATCTGCTCGAAGGAACCCTATTTTACCACCATCTTACCTGTGAATACTCCGTCTCCAGTCAGGATCCTGCAGTAATAGAAACCGCTTTCCAGTCTGGATCCTGATGCATCTTCCACATTCCAGTGAAATAGCTGTTTTCCATTTCCATAGTGATAATCCCTTATGGTTGTGCAAATAATTCCCCTGTTATCGATTATTTCAATAATAAGATCGCTGCCTTCGTTTAGTATTACTTCAAAGACCGCGTGGTCTGTGGCAGGATTCGGGTAGATTGAAACTGCACCTGATTGTAGCTTCTCTGCTTGAACAGAGGTATAGGCATTGGCCATCATGGGTGTGGGAGACTGAAAACTGGTCCAATTGGCATCGCCATCCACAATTCTGCCCCAGGATAAATTAGGGCTTATAAAAGGATAGTAAATTGAATCGATCAACTCCTCTGTATAGTCAAAAACACCAATTGTTTCGCCTGTTTTCGAAATCTTAAATCCCAGGTGCAGGATTCCCTGCTCGGTGGAATTGTCGCCCCATAAAATAAGATAGCTTCCGGGTGGAATGGTAGTTGAATCGGGGTACTCGGAAGAGATCCTGAAAACGGTTGGATCAGCCAGGCTGTCTGAAAGATATAAGCCACCCACATCAAGAGGCTCGTCCCCGGAATTATACAATTCGATCCAATCATCATATTCGTTGTACTCATCCTCATAGATTGTCTTATTATTTCCCATGACCTCATTGATCACCAGATCAGAAACATCAGGAACAACATTAGATTCCCCTGGTGTGGGTGGAATTACCCACCAGTCGCCCGATTCTAAAATACACCCTGACGCTGAGTTTTTATATTGTTCGGAGTATGTAACAGAATCTAAGATCGTTAATTCGTCGTAATGAAACAGAAAAATTGCTTCACCCTTTCTGCTCAGTTTAAAATTGGTGTGATTCAATCCCAGCTCTTTCATATCATCTGCGTACAATACAAAGAAGCCTTCAGGAGGAAGGGTGGTTAGCTCGGGAGAGTGGCTGGGAATCCTGAATTTCCCGGGATCTCCGATAGTGTCAGTCAGGTATAAACCCCCGATATCAACGGGAAAATCATTTGCATTGTAAAGCTCGATCCAATCGCTGCTCTCCGGATTGGAGTCTGTACTACTGGTATTGGATGCCATAAATTCATTAATATGAATTCCTGATATTGGAGAATTCTCATTAAAGGACTTATGGGTAGGTCGCAGAAAACTCCAGCTTCCAACGTTATCTGTCCTGCTATAAGAGAAATTGCTATACTGGTCGGGGAAGCTTACCGAATCGATGAACGTAGTTCCATCCGCCTGCACCAGACCAATCTCCTCACCACCTCCATTCAATTTGAAATCCAGATGCAATGCACCTTGCTCTTCCTGATCATCAGCCCAGAGTATAATATAACCCTTGGCAGGAATTGTGGTTAAGTGAGATTCACAGGTCGGAATCCGGCTTTTTGCAGGATAAGACAAAGAATCAGTAATATACAAGCCACCAAGATCAACGTCGAATTCGTTATCGTTATATATTTCAATCCAGTCATCATGTTCCCCAAACTGATCTGATGCTGTAGAACCACTCTTCGCCATGACCTCATTGATGTATATATTTTCTATGGTTTGAACAAAGTTTGGTTCCCCGGGTGAGGCAGTAAGACTCTGAATCAAATCAGATCCATCAGAATACCTTCCCATAGCCATGCCACTTTGGTGCAGGTTATAAGAGAGGCTGTCGAGGTAACCTTCCCCCAACAGGTAGAGACCGATCTGTTCAGTTTTGCCATCCAACTTAAAGCCCAGGTGCAGAGCACCCTGCTCGGGCTGGCTATCTGCCCAGAGAATCTTATATCCATAGGGAGGAATCGTGGTAGTGTTACTACCAACAGGTATCTTGTGCTTTAGTGGGTCCTGCAGGCTGTCTGTTAAATAGAGTCCGCCCAGATCAATGGTATCGGAGGTGGGATTGTAGATTTCGATCCAGTCATCTGCCTCATCAAATTCATCAGTCTGGGTTCCACAATTCCGGGTCATCCATTCATTGATATATATTTCAAAGGGTTCACCAGGTTCATTCAGGGCCAGGGGAGTGGGTGACATATATTCCCATGATCCTGAATCGGGAAGCCGACCGTAGGTCAGGTCCGGTTGAAGTTGAGGATAATGAATTGAATCCACATAGTGAAGCTTCTGATCGATTTGCTGTACCAGTGTAACGACCTCTCCCTCCCTTTTTAATTTAAAACTGCTATGTAAGGGTCCCTGGCGTATATCCTTGTCGCACCAGATGATCAGATAATCATTGGCACGAACTGTTGTTAAGTCAGCCTGACCGGTGGGAATCCGGAATTTGGTTGCCAGTCCTACACTATCGGACAGGTACCACCCGGCCAGATTTACATCAGTGTCATTGTCATTGTAGATCTCGATCCAATCTTCAAATTGTCCAAAGTTGTCTGCACCCATTGACTCGTTGGAGGCACACACCTCATTGATATAGACCTTGCTCATGGGTAAGTCTGGTTTGAAAACCGCCCTGATGGTGGCGTCATTTGAAACATCCAGATAGATGGACTCACTGTCAGAATTAGAGGCCCCTTCCCAGTGGGAAAATGTATAGCCACTGTGAGGAATGGCAATCAAACGAAGTGGAATATCATCGAAATAGGACCCGGAAAAATTGGCAGGAAGTATTACCTCACTTGCTTTTATATAACCTTCGTCGGGGTTGTTCACATCAGCAAAGAGGGTGTACATCCCCGATATCCCAAAAAAGTCCCTTACGTGTCCCCGAACTATATTCGGACGTTCCTGAGTAAACTTCGGGATAATATTTTCGGTGTGATTCTCATAGCTATCTGGGCGGGGTCTGTTCCACCTGCTTATGTGTCTCTCTATCTCTTTGTCTAACTGTCCCTTTATGCTATCATAGATCGGAACCACATTTATTGGATTAAAGGTGGTATTGATAAATCCGGCCATTCTTTGTATGAACTCATCTCTAAACTCATCGCTTTCCAGAAGTTCGTTGATGAGCCTGCTGGGATTCCCCGTGTTGGTAGCTTCCTCAACAGAATTGTTCGATCTTGGAACCAAATCCCAACCCATATCCGTATCATATAACAGCCACCTCCATTTACCTCCTTCTACATGCGGTCTCCAATATTTTACATTGTTATTGGGCCAATCTTCATTTTCAAAATAGATCTCAGTCAGAAAGTAATTCATAAACTCATCCACATCCATCTGGGTTTTTACATACTCGTAATTGGCCTCAATAGATACACTATTCTCTTTAATAAAGTTTATTAGTGCCTCGTAATGTTCCCCAGATCCATGCACTACTTCCTTGTAGAGCAAATATTTTTCCCTTTCCAGCATATCAATGTCATCACTGTCCAGATTGTAATTCGATGCAGGGTGATGCTCATTTATCTTCTCTCTTACATTGAGAATCCCCCAGTATTCCCCATTAAGAAACACATTAGCCGGTTGATAGCCCTGACAATCCACATCAATATTGCCCATTAGTAAGGTTTGCATAAATCCATCCCGTAGCATGGAATAATAGGCATCACCGCCTGAGTTCCTAAATACGAGAGATTTAAAACTGTCCACCTCCTTTGAACTAAAGAACTGATAACTCAGGCTATTGTCTCCATATTTATGCCTGGCAATGACAGCTATGGATTTGTAGTCCCAGATTCTTGAACAACCCCCATGAATCCTCACACCTGCGACCTGATTAATAACGGACATTCCTTCCTTCGTAAAGTATTCGATATTTGCCGGTCTTTCCCATTCTCTGTTCCAATTCACAGGGTCCTCCATACATTTACCCGTAACCCCATTGGTTCCTTCCACATAGATGCCTGTTTTATCATCGAAGAAGTGTTTTGCATCTGTTACAATGGAAACAACAGGAATTGAGCTGCTGTCATTTAGAATATATGTTTTTGTGGTTACTGGACCGGGTAACATTCCATTTTGATAGAGTCTAGCCCTGATTACACCATTGCTGGTCAATTGTATGGGAACTGAATAGTTCAATGAAGAAGGGGTGGGCCATGAACCATCCAGGGTATACCTGATATCTCCATCATTAGATCCTGAGGACAATTCCAATAGCTGATTTCCATCATGAAACCCTCCCTCCAAAGAGAATATTACTTCTTCTGATAAAGTGTTATTCTCAATGGCAATTGTATTATTTGGAGCAGCTGGTGTTGGTGTGTCAAAGTAGGCCCAGTGGTTAGAACCGTCAGGGCTTCTGCCAAATGCTACATCCAGGTATTGGAGCTGAAACCGTACCGAATCCAGCAACTCTCCTGAAGGAGAGAATAATCCGACCTCTCCGCCGTCCATTTCCAATTGAAATTCGCAGCATGGATCATCCTCAGACTTATCCAGCCAGATGATGGCGAAGCTGTTGGCATTTATCTGAACATTGGTGATCTCACGGTAGAATGGATTAGATAAGTCAGTAGACAAAAAGTACCCTTCCAGATTAACTGAAGTATTACCCGAATTATAGATCTCGATCCATTCCCGGTAGTTCCCGGTGGGATCAAGTATGGTAGAGATATTTGATGCCTGAAATTCGTTAATATGGAGCTGTCCCTTACCTGGAATAAAACTTAAGGAGATAATCAGGGTAAAGAATATCCTGATGTGGGTTGCTATTCGAGGATTGGAAAATCTCATGGCTGAGTGTTTAATCGTTCTGAATAATAGGAATTATTCACAATTCAATTGCCTGATATTGAACTTATTTGTCGAATGTGTATGCCTGGGAGTATAAATGCTCCCGCTTTCCGGATAAGCTTTTTTGAGATGCTTTTTGAGAAGTGCTTCCTTTTATCAAGTGATTTAGGAAGTCCATCATACGTTTTGCTTATTTTATCCAGAAATTGTTAATTTAATAGTGAATTTCAGACCTTCTGATTATGAGATCCATTTCAATTGTTTTATTCGCACTATTGGTTGTCACCTCCTGCAGTCAAAAAAGAGAATCCCTGTTTAACGGGGAGAGTCTGGAGGGCTGGACTATTTTTGTGGATGATCCAACTGTTAATCCCGATGAATTCTTTTATGTGAACGATGGGATGATTGAAACAGCAGGGGTTCCTGCCGGATACCTGAGAACGGTAAAGGAGTATTCGGACTATCATCTGCATATGGAATGGCGTTATCCGGAAGAACCAACAAACAGTGGGGTTTTCCTTCACACCAGCGGTCCGGATTTAATCTGGGTGGCCCATTATCAGGGCCAGTTAAAATACCAGAATGCGGGTGACTTTATTGTGCATGGGGTAGGAGTGAGTGCTACGTTAAGGGATACGGTATATGTGTCATCAGAGGAGAAGAAACCGCTTATTCCGAAAATTCATCCCACCAATGAGAAGCCGGCAGGGGAGTGGAACAGTTATGATATCACCTGTAAGGGAAGCACCATCGAATTAAAAGTCAATGGTGAATTGCAGAATAGAGCCACAGATTGCTCCTTAACTAAAGGAAGTATTGGATTGCAGGCTGAAGGATCGAAAATCCAGTTCAGAAATTTATGGATTGAATCCATTAAATAAATTTTATTGATCTTTGGCACACATCTCATCACATCAACCCGGAATCACTCCGCAGGAATTGAAGGAAGCCATTCCTGAAAGCCTCCTTACAAAAAACGTGCACCTAAGCTGGATTGATAAATCCCCATGCGGAAAGGATCTTTATACACTCAATGCTAAGATTGAAATCGATGGACAGGTATTGCTCCTAAGTAGCAAAACCAGCGATATGAAGCTAATTGATGATTGGGATATGGTTGATTCCAACTATCACACCAATGCCCGGCTGGTGGCCATTGAACGCATCCTAACTGATCCTGCCAATGAGGATATTTTGCTTTCTCTCTAGGCCAGAATATCTGTGGTGAGATTGGAAATACTGGTCTCAAGCGCTTCAAAAGGTTTTCCGTTTCCCTGGTTGTCATCTTCCACGAAATGATATTTCATTCCGGCAACATCCCCTGCGGCAAGGATTCTTTTGAAATCGATAACACCCTCACCCACTGGGGATATATCGTCTTTGGTGACATCAAAAAAGGGAGCTTCCTTTGTGTACATATCTTTCAGATGGAATAGCTGGAAGCGGCCGGGATACCTGTTGAACATCTCCACCGGGTCCTGACCGGCCTTGCTTACCCAGAACAGGTCAATTTCCATGGTGATCAGATCGGCATCCATCTCCGGCATAAAGATGTCATAGTAGGGGACAATCCCATCTATGTTTTCAAACTCAAAGTTGTGGTTGTGGTAGCCAAACTGGATGCCTGCATTTTTCATAATCTTACCGACCTCATTCCAGTCTCCAATCATTTTTTTGTAGGATTCAATGTTGCGGTCCACCTCCTCAACCCAGGGTTGCACACAATATTTTACACCAAGTTCGGCATGTGCCTCTGCCATGATCTTTGCGTTGTCAAGTGTAATACCAGCGGCTTCCACCTGGGTATGACTGCTTAGTACGGTCATTCCCAGATCATCTACCATCTTTTTGAATTCAGAGGGAGCATACCCGTAAAATTTCCCACCTGAGTAGCTGGCCATCTCTACATATTTATAGCCCAGATCGGAGACCTTCTTTAAGGAACCAGGTACGTCGGCTCCCATGGCATCCCGAATGGTATATAGTTGCAATCCTACTCCAAAACTTTTTCTGTCAGTTGATGTGCACGAATAGAGGCCCATTGAACCTAACGCCATCACTCCCAGAGCACCTGCTGATGTGGTCTTTAAAAATCCTCTTCTGTCTGAGTTAGTTTTCATAATTCTGGTGTTTTTCTTATCTCTCCTTATTTAACTCTATTATTATTATCGGGATTTTACCACTTTACTTACTCCCCTGATCTGATCTGACTCTATCCAGCGGAGGATATAGAGACCACGGCTCAGAGGATCTAAATCCAGCTGGAATACCTGGTATCCTGCCGGCAGGTGTTCCTCGAACACCACCTTCCCGTTTACATCGATCAGTTCGATTCTTCCCACATGTTCCGATCTGGTACCCAGGTTCACGTATATGTAGCTTTGTGACGGATTTGGGTAGATATTAAAACTGCCCACTTCATTCAGAGGTTTCAATATACCTACAGTCTCATCTTTATAGTCCACCGCGGCCTGAAGGATTTTTCCTGTGGTTCGGTCCTGTATAAAAGCTACCACAGCCAGGTCATTGAGGTCTTCCACATAGGGCTTATAGCTCCATGTATGGGTTCGGTCGTCGATCCTCCCTTTTCGCCAGCTATCTCCCAGCAGTCTTCCAGCCGGCGACGGCAGCATATCGAGTACCACATTTCTGAATTCGGTATCCCCATTACGTCCCGAATAGGCTGTTACGGCCGTTTCAAATACCACGAGGTAGAGCTGAATGTGATTGTCATACCTGTCGGAACTGCAGGTTATCAAAGTATTGGCCTCCAGACCAGTCTCCATCCAATTCACAGAGAGATCGATATCAAATGCAGGTAACTCCAGGGTGATCAATCGCAGGTGATCTTCGACGGGCCCTTTACTCAGTGCTGAAAAATCGTACCGGTGAAAGGTATCAGCCCCACCATCAAGTACTGTAAATGGTATTTTTGGAACACCATAATTAAACGACCTTGTGGATGAGGAGAGTGGGTTGTTCTCATTCATGGGATCCATCGCGCCTATGTCCATGTGGTATTGCAGATCAATGACATCTCTTGAATGATTCTTCCCGATTTCATCGATGATATCATCCGCCAATCTGGAGGTGTCACTTGAGTTGGAGGTAAAGTGCTCCAGAATGGCAATCTTCGTGCGTTCGGCCACCACGACATTGTTAAATGCAAAACCCTGGTTATTCATCCCCTGGACTCCATTGGCTGCAATGGCTACCCTGAAAGCTACATTTGCTTTTCCTACCACCTGGTCCAGGTCATGAACTGCAGTCACCCAATCGCTATCCGGATTAAATTCATCCAGGCTCCAACCCAAGCTGCTTCCACCTGGTTTATTTAATATCGGAGTGTCATTATACCACTCTATTCCCGGAGTATTTTCACCCACAGTCTTCCATCCCTCCTCAATTCCATCTCGATACTGTAATACCGCTCCACTTATTCCCGGAGCAAAACTACGCATGAGATCCATCTGGATCAGAGGTCGTTCCATATCGGTAAAATCGAAGCAGGGACTCTGGATCCAGGAGTTCTCCCTGTAAGTAGAAACTCCGGATGGCAACCGGGTATACCATGCATGATCGCCCTCAACCGGAGTATGCCCTGTAAACTCTGGAACACCCCAGACCCAGCTTTCCACACGATCCTCTGAATGAATGGTCCACTGACCCTCCGAATCATCAAACGTTTCACTGAAACCTTCATGGTCAAGCTGTATGGTTGGCCTGAGTACAATCTCCCTGGTTAGCTCATCGAAGCAACCTCCTTTATTCAAAGTGTAAAGCCTGACCTGGTAGGCATCGGCTGTTTCAAACGGGAAAGCCACTGTATCGATGATATTTTTGGAGCCGATCTCACCCAGAAGATCTCCGCTACCGGATCTGAAGGTCCAGATTACGCTATCCAGTGAAGCGAATCCCAGGGAGGTCCTGTTAATAAATTTCACATCTGATCCAGGGGTGAAGCATTCGTTCAACCATGTGAAGTCTGCCACCGGTTTACTGTCGATTGTGGTTTCAAGGAGGTAGGAGGTAACACATCCTTCGAAGGTGATTGCCGTAAGGCTGATGCTTTGTTCACCCGGTGCCTGGTAATGATGGGTGGGATTGACCAGGTTGCTCAAATTATCCTGACCACTGCCTATATCCCCAAAATCCCAACTCCAGGTTTCTATATATGCTTTCCCAATGGTCTGGTTATCAAAAGATACAATCTCACCTCCTTCAGGAATACATTCTGTACTCAGTTCAAAATTTACTTCAGGAGCAAACAAGATGTTTACATTCTGTTGTTGGCTGGCTGTACATCCATTTTCTGAGTAAGAGGTACAGGTGATAGAAATAGTCCCCGGGTCGGCTTCACGCGGATAGAGAGTAAATCCATCAATCAGGTTCCCTGAAATACCCTGACCTTCAAATAACACATCTGCTAAATTTGACTGGAGCTTAAATGGAGCCGCATTCTGACAATATGATTCTTCTGTCAGGTTAAGTATCTGGGGCTGGCTTGCAGATTCAATGGTGAACGTTTTCCTCAGAAAAAGGATTACCTGGTCAAGATATTGGTATTCTATGGTATAGTTATCGGAGTTTAATAAGGCAGGATCAATGGTTGCAGTATTATCCCCGTGATCGGTAAGTCCATCTATTTCCTGAGAATTGGAGTTCAGTAACCTGAATGATCCTGAGGCTTGTGGAACATTCATTACACTGGCTGTAAAAGGAACATCATTCAAACAAACCGTATGATCGGGTATTAATACAGCCCCTTTAGCCCCCAATACATATACGAGTTTACTGGTAGTACTTATGCAACCATTGGAATTCTCATAGGTGTAATAGATGCTATGAGGTGAATCAACAGTGTCTGCAAGGGCAGGATAAAAATATCCTGTTGCACTGACCACACCCGGGCCAGAGAAGATTCCTCCCATTACATTGGCTTCCAGCTTAACCGGATCAGCTTCCAAGTTATACCCGGTAGCCAGATTGAGAATCTCCACTTCCGGTCTTTCATTTACCGTGACCTGGGTATTTCCTGTATTCGTATTTTCCACCCCATTCACATCCCTCACAAGGCTGATCTGGTATGTGGTGGTTTGTTCAGGAGCAACAGTAAGGTTATAATTTGAGGAGGTAATATTCGTGAATGAGGTGGTGGTCGATCCGTCCTGCAAATCAAAACTCCAGGGAGCCCTTCCACTAAGAAGGATACTCACTTCAGTGTCTTCTCCTTCGCAAATTGGCGGTGTTTCTCCAAACGCTGCTTCTGGTAAATCAGTATAGATCTCCAGACTGTTGGGATCAAGATTTAAATAAGTTTCACTCAAATTACCAGCTACATCTACCATCACAAGACCAACCTGAAGTTCCCCCGAAGCCACAGCAGCATCCTCGATTCCAACTAAATAGGATAATTCATACAATCCAGTTGAAAGTTCGGTAACGGAAACCCGGGGTGAACTTAATTGCACCTCATTCACCATGGTTCCGGTTCCTGCTGAATACCCTATGCCATCGGCAGTAACTTGTACCACCACAGTTCCTCCCACACCCACTTCCCGGGAAGGGACTTCCATCTTTACCACCACAGGAGCATGTGCATCAATAGTAAGCTGAGATATATTGGAAATGGTTGAATAGGGGATACCCATATTGCCTGATGGTTTCACCAGGATGATTGAGGCCTCCAATTCTAAGGTGCCGGTCCCCACATCTCTGTCACCCTCCTGAACTGTATAGTTGAGCACATAGTTGCCACCGCCCGATTCGGTAAAGGAGATATTGGGCTCACTTGCGGCAATAGCGTTTATATTGGAGAGTGGATGAATGCTATAATTTAATCCATCTGCACGGATGGTCAGATGAACCACATCTCCAACTTTCTTAGTGCCTCCCTCTACCTCCGCGGAACTAATCACCGGCAGGCTTGCATCGATCGGATCGCCGTTTTGAATAATCAGGTGGTTGTATGGAGCACTCTGAGCAGATCCATTTGATAGGACTAGATTGGAAACAGGGATATCCTGTGAATCTGTAAAACTATTTCCTCCCTGGTTGATTGTGAAGTTTGCCCGGTAGGTGATGGCCGAAATACGCTGAAATCCGTCCAGTACATATCCACCTACCGATCCGGAAATGAGGGTGAATGGATTCCCTTCGTCCTCATTCACCGTTATAGTGGCATTAACCACATCTCCGATCTTCACGGATTCATTGGGGATTGAAACATTGAGAATTTCCACTGTACTATGGAACATTGCATCAATGGTGTGATCCGACTCCACTCTGGAGAACCGATAACTGGTCACCGGACCCTTACTCTCCCCATCTACTACCACATCCAATACTTCATATCCTGGATTTGGATGGATGGAAAATGTCATATCATCCCCCTTCTTTACTTCAATATCACCCGAGGGTGCGATACTCCCTCCAGTACCTGCCGTTGCGGTGATTGTAAATTGCGTTGGAGAAAAGATCGCTGTAATTGTATGGTCAGCTTTTACTTTCGAAAATTTGTAATCTTTTATCGCCCCTTTACTCTCCCCATCTACGATTACATCCAATATTTCATAGTCCCTGTCTGCTTTAATGGCAAATTCCGCTTTGCCATCTCTCTTAACTTCTATAATTCCTGAAGGTGTAATACTACCCCCAATGCCCGCACTGGCTGTGATGGTAAATCTCTCATCTCTGAAGGTAACTGAAATTGTGTGGTCCGAATTTACATTGAGAAATGTATAGCTGCTTACTGGCCCTACACTTTCCCCATCCACCTTAACGTCCTCAACTTCTTTCCTCCTGTCCGGATCCATCTCAAAGGTTATGTTGCTGTTGGCCCAAACAAATACATCACCTTTAGGGGAGATATCCCCCCCCCTGCCATCACTGGCCTTAATGGTATAAAACCACTCATCGGCGGCGTTTGAGAAGGTGGATTTATCAATGCCTTTTCCAGAGTGGCTGAAAGCATCGCTACAGAAAAACAGGGCCAACAGTATCAGTAACGAAGTCGTTACTCTGTGACCCGCACGGAATATGTATGACAGGCTCTCCATGAGGCAAATAGCAAATTAATGAAAAAATTGCGATCAGAACACAAACAGTGGTTCACTTTTGATAATCTACCTGTACGGTGTGATGTAACTGCATAAATTCCTTAAGAAATGTTAACATGGAAGGATGTATGTGCGATTTCGTACATGTCTGATGCATAATCGTTCATATTTAGCATTTTTATAAAAATGTTAAATAGACTATAAAAGGTACATAAACAGATATATACATAGTTTGGCACGTATTGTGCACAATTAGTTGCAGAGTCAAAAAAGTAAAATTAGAGTGTCATGAGAACAACAAAAACATCAACAGGATTAATCAACAGATTAAGTGCATTAGTCATCATCCTGGTTGCATTCACCACAATTTCATTTGCAGAGGATATAGTTGAAGATGAACTGATCGTCGAATCATGGATGACTACTCCATTTGAAAACAGTGTGGCTGAGGCTGAACTGGTTCTTGAAGAGTGGATGACCGCCCCATTTAATAACAGTATGGGTGAAGCTGAACTGGCACTTGAAACCTGGATGGTAACTCCATTTGATAATAGCATATACGAGGTGGAGCTGGCACTCGAGGACTGGATGATCACACCTTTTGAGGTTGCAGATTGCCATCTGGCCTGCTGCAATTAGACAGGATTTTAGTTTAAACAACCATATATAAAGCCAAAGCCCTGGGAATTAATTCTCGGGGCTTTTTAATCATCTGTTTCTTTTATGTAATCGTCCTATTTGGTAGGGTAGGTTCATGCCTAATAGCTTCAAATTTTATAGTCCCATCTTCTTCATCCACTTTAACATGCATTCCTGGAACCACGCTTCCATTGAGCAGGGCTATGGATAGTCCATCCAGAATCCTCTTTTGAATCAGTCTCTTCAGCGGCCTGGCACCAAACTGCATGTCATTTCCCTTATCAATCAGGTAACTGATACAATTTTGGGTAAGATCAATGCTAATTTCCTGTTTTGATAGAAGGCCTTTTAAGTTGTTGATTTGAATTCGAATGATCCCCTCCAGATGCTCTCTGGTGAGTGGTTTGAACATGACCAATTCATCGATGCGATTGAGGAATTCGGGACGTACACTGTGTTTCAGTAATTCAAACACCTGACTTTTGGTCTTTTCAATTACCTGCTCCATATTGGATTCGTCCATCGATTCAAAGTTCTCCCGAATTACATTCGACCCAATATTGGAAGTCATAATGATAATGGTATTCTTAAAGTTGGCGATCCGACCTTTGTTATCGGTGAGCCTGCCATCTTCCAATACCTGTAGCAGGATATTAAATGTATCCGGGTGGGCTTTTTCAATCTCATCCAGCAGAATCACTGAATAGGGCTTCCTTCGTACTGCTTCGGTGAGTTGCCCGCCTTCATCATATCCCACATATCCCGGTGGTGCTCCCACCAGCCTGGAGACCGAATGCTTCTCCTGGTATTCGCTCATATCGATGCGCGTCATCAGTAATTCATCATTGAACAGGTACTCCGCCAGGGCTTTGGCCAATTCGGTTTTACCCACCCCGGTTGTGCCCAGGAAAAGGAAGGAACCTACAGGTCTTCGTTCATCGGATAGTCCTGTTCTGCTCCTTCTGATGGAAGAGGCGACGGCCTCAATGGCCTCATCCTGACCTACCACACGGTGATGCAGTTCTTCTTCGATGTGCAACAATTTTTCCCTGTCGCTTTGAAGCATTCTGGTGACCGGGATGCCAGTCCATTTGGAGACTACTTCTGCAATATCCTCTGATGTGATCTCCTCCCTTACCAACCTTTTCCCGCTATTCTCATATTGTTTCAACTGGTCAACGAATTTTACAAGGTTCTCTTCCGCCCGGGGCAGTTGTCCGTACCGGATCTCTGCCACCCTGCCCAGATCGCTCTCCCTTTCAGCCTTTTCGGCCTGATGTTTAAGCTCTTCGATCTCTAGTTTTGTCTTCTGAATGTCTTTCACGACACTCTTTTCACTTTGCCATTGGGCTGACAACTGTTTTTGTTCATCCTCCAACACTGACAACTGCTTGCCAATCTGTTCCACCCTGGCCTTATCCTTTTCCCTCTTAAAAGCCTCCCTCTCGATCTCCAGTTGCTGGATTTTCCGGTCAAGTGCATCAATGACCTCAGGCTTTGAATTCATCTCCAGCCGGAGATGAGCTGAAGCTTCATCGATCAGGTCAATGGCTTTATCGGGCAGGAAACGATCATTGATATATCGGATAGAATACTGAACTGCGCTGATGATGGCTTCATCACGAATCCTGATCTTATGGTAATTTTCGTACTTCTCCTTAATGCCCCGCAAAATGGAGATGGCATCCTCTTCACTGGGTTCATCCACCATAATCTTCTGAAAACGTCTCTCCAGCGCTTTGTCCCGTTCAAAGTATTTTTGAAATTCATTTAATGTAGTGGCTCCAATGGCACGCAGATCGCCCCTTGAAAGGGCAGGTTTCAGGATATTGGCTGCATCCATGGCACCCTCTCCACCACCACCGGCTCCCACCAGGGTGTGGATTTCATCAATAAACAGGATGATGCGTCCATCCGAACCGATCACCTCATTGACCACCGACTTAAGGCGCTCTT
>JAOZUK010000149.1 GCA_029938715.1 Bacteroidales bacterium
AGGTATTCGGGAATTGAAGCTGAGGAGTTTAAAGATTTGCGTAAAATGAAGATGGTAACCAGGTGCAGGGAGGCTGGCCAGTATGCAAACTATGTGCTCAAAGAGTACCTGGTTTATAAAATTTATAATATAATCACTGAATATAGTTTCAATGTGAGGCTGGTCAGGGTGAAGTACATTGACACGGGAAAAAAAAAGAATCAAATCACAGAGAACTGGGCTTTTTTGATTGAGCCAGAGGAGATGCTGTCCAAACGGCTGAATGCCCAACTCATAAAAAGCGACAGACTTGCAATTCGTACCGTAAATCCGGAAATCATAGATTTGATGGCGCTTTTTCAATATATGGTAGGTCATGGAGATTATTCTGTAACCGGAAGGCATAACCTGAAAATAATTACCCTGAAAGAACCCGGCCCGACCGGATTTCTTCCAGTTCCTTATGATTTTGACTATACAGGATTGGTGAATGCACATTATGCGATACCTGATGAAAACTGGGGAATGACCTCAGTTAAAGAACGTTACTTCCTGGGTGCCTGCCGAAGCAAGGATACCCATCTGAAAACCATTCAAAAGCTTGCCGAATACCAGGATGAAATTTTGGATTTAATCATGAACTTTGAATACCTGGACGAAGATGAAAGGCTGGATATGGTAGGCTACATTGCCAGTTATTTTGGTGAATCCGAACAGGATCGCTTTGTGGAAGCCTACCTGGACCCCACCTGTCGTTAATTTCCATTTAAAACATGGGAATTTATGAGAATACTGATTTTTTTCACAAATTAGTGGCCCTAATTAATTTGGAGTAACTTTTAGGTACATCATTCTCTTTTTTTTAATTAATGACGAAATCAGATCAAGAAATCATTATCAGTGTTGTGACCAATGCATTCGAACAGAATCCCCGGGCACAAGCCATAATGAAGCAAAAAAATCCAACCAGAAGTGTAAGGCTTATGACCGAATATGCCTATAATATGGTGGAGAGAATGGATGGGATTTACCTTTCTGAAGACAAAACAACAGTCCTTTTTTATTACCTGAAAAGCCAGTATAACAGAACCCTGGTGGACTATCTGAGGTATGGCAGCATGTTTATGAAAGCCATTAAACCCTCTCAGCTTTTTCCAACCATGAAGCGAGAGAATTATATTGCCAGTCTTCGTCCTCCCTATGAGGATTATATCTATGTGTGGGTTCTGGCCAGTGATCCTAATACCACGAGTATACGAGGATTGGCCGATATCAGGGATCACCTGTTCGGATTATCAGATAAGCTTCAGCTCCCCATTTTGATTGAAACCACCGTAGAGAAAGTACTGAAGCTATACCGCTATGTCGGATTTGAGGAATACCATAAGTGGCATGACAAGGAGGCCGGTATTGATGTATGGTTCCTGGAGCGCATGCTCAAAGCCGTGACGGACTAATGGTTTAATAGGATTAAATCTGTCCCGCCAGCCAGTCACCCACTTCAGAAGTCTTATAAGCCTTACCTTCTGCAATATCCTCGGTCACTATACCTTCAGTCATGGAGCGATCAACCACATTCCTGATGGCCTGTGCCTCTTCGGTAAGGTTCAGAGAGATTTCAAGTAGCATGGCAGCAGAGAGAACAGTGGCCAGTGGATTGGCAATGTCTTTTCCTGCAGCCTGGGGCCAGGAGCCATGAATGGGTTCGAATACGGAGGTGTGAGTTCCTACGGATGCTGAGGGCAGCAGTCCTAATGATCCGGTGATGACGCTGGCTTCGTCCGAGAGGATATCTCCAAACATATTTTCGGTAACCATTACATCGAATTTCCTGGGCCACTGGATAATTTGCATTGCAGCGTTGTCCACAAACATATAGTCCACTTCAATGTCGGGATGGGAAGGTTCCATTTCCTGGGCAGTCTCTCTCCATAACCTGGAGGTGGCTAGTACATTGGCCTTGTCCACTATGGTGAGCCGACTGTTTCTTTTTGCGGCATATTCAAAGGCCAGCTCAAGAATGCGTTCCACCTCATACTTGTTGTAAACGCAGTTGTCGAAGGCCCTGGTGAGGTCCTCGGATCGTCCTTTTTCACCAAAGTAAATACCGCCTGTAAGTTCGCGTACTACCACAAAATCAGCACCTTCCACCAGGTCCCGACGGAGGGGCGATTTGTGAATAAGGGATGGGAAGGTGGTCACAGGGCGAATGTTGGCGTAAAGCCCCAGTTTTTTGCGCATGGCCAGCAGTCCCTGTTCGGGCCTGATTTTAGCCTTTGGATCGTTGTCGTATTTTGGGTCGCCAATGGCCCCAAAAAGTACCGCATCCGAATCCATACAAAGCTGGAAAGTCTCTTCTGGAAAGGGATCTCCCACCTTGTCAATGGCTGTGGCACCCACAAGAGCTTCGGTAAACTGAAAATTGTGGTTGTGCTTTTTCCCGATGGCTTTTAGCACCTTGATGGCCTGGTCTACGATTTCCGGTCCAATCCCGTCGCCGGCCAATACTGCAATTTTATAATCCATTTCCTTTTTATTTAACTAACCTATTAACTCACTAACCCATTAACTTACTACAGTTTAGCGTAGCTAAACATTGTCACCTCGAAACTTATAGCTAACTGAATGTTAGCTATAAGTTTCGATCACATTCAACATCCTGGTTGTGCATTTGATGGCAGCCACGGTCTGGTCCGAATCCAATGCCCGGGTTTTAATAATATTGCCTTCATAATTCCAGGTGATCATACACTCCACCAGTGCATCAGTTTTTCCTCCTGGTGGGATGGTAACCACATAATCTGTAAGTACAGGATGATTTCTTTCAAGCCGGTCATATATTTTCCAGAGGGCCTTCATAAATGCATCATACTGTCCATCGCCTGAAGCCGTATCCTCATAGAGCTGGCAATTGATTTCAATGGCTAAGGAGGCAACGGACCTAAGGCCACGTGCTACTGAAAGCTGAAAGTTTTTGATTCTGATCCGTTCTTCCACACGCTTGCTTCGAAGTACATCTGAAATGATGTATGGCAGGTCCTCCTTGGTAATGATCTCCTTCTTATCGCCCAGTTCAATGACTTTTTCTGTGACCAGTTTCGCCTCTTCCTGACTAAGCTCAATACCAAGTTCTTCCAGGTTCTTCAGAATGCTGGCTTTGCCAGACATTTTACCCAGCGCATAGGTTCTTTTCCTTCCGAATCGTTCAGGAAGCAGGTCGTTGAAGTAGAGGTCATCTTTCTGGTCCCCGTCGGCATGGATCCCGCTGGTCTGGGTAAAAACATTCTCACCTATAAGTGGCTTGTTTGCCGGGATCCTGATGCCTGAAAATGATTCGACCAATTTACTGGCACTGTAGAGCCGGTCTTCATTTATGGACATCTCATACTTAAAATGATCTTTTACCACCCCGATTACACTGGATAGTGGAACATTACCTGCCCTCTCGCCGAGTCCGTTCAAAGTGGTGTGTACTCCTGTGATTCCTGCCCTTATGGCCGAATAGGTATTGGCTGTTGCCAGGTCATAGTCGTTATGGGCATGAAAATCGAAATTTAATTCAGGATACCTGGTCATCATATCCAGACAGAAATCGTAAGCCTCCTGCTGGTTCAGGATTCCCAGGGTATCGGGAAGCATAAACCGGTTGATGCTTTCATCTTTGAGGGCATCAAGCACTTCATACATATATTCGGGTGAATTGCGCATGCCATTGGACCAGTCCTCAAAATAGATGTTCATACTGATATCCATTTTCCTGGCAAGGGCCAGTACCTGCTTCACATCGGCAATATGTTCGGCCGGTGTTTTCTGAAGCTGAGTCTGACAATGTTTTAAGGAGCCCTTCATCAGGAGGTTATTGACCTTTCCTCCTGCCTTCTGAATCCACTTCAATGAGATGTCCCCATCAATAAATCCAAGAACCTCCACTTTTTCCAGGTGACCATGCTCCCTGGCCCAGTTAAAAATAAGTTTGGCTCCCATAAACTCACCTTCAGAAACCCTGGCAGAGGCTACTTCAATGCGATCCACATTTAACTCTTCAAGAAGCAATTTTGCAATATAGAGTTTCTCTGTGGCGGTAAATGTCACTCCGGAGGTCTGTTCCCCGTCCCGGAGTGTGGTATCCATGATGGTGATCTTCATAATCAGCTTAATTAAGTTCTTGACTTTTCAAACTGAGCAATCTTTTCTTTGATGTTCAGCAGGTATTCTATGTCATCGTATCCGTTGAGGAGGCACTCTTTTTTATAGGGAGTGATCTGGAAGAATTCCGATTCACCAGTGGCAAGCAGCCTGATCTCCTGTTTTTCAAGATCTACTTTGATCAGGGTTCCAGCATCGGCTTCGATGGCCTTGAATATGGAGACCAGGAAATTGTCCGATACCTGTACCGGGAGAAGTCCGTTATTGAGGGCGTTATTTTTAAAAATATCTGCAAAGAAGTTGGATATAACTACCTTAAATCCATAATCATGAATGGCCCAGGCGGCATGCTCTCTGCTGGATCCACTTCCAAAGTTCTTTCCACCTACCAGGATTGCACCAGAAAATTTGGGGTTATTTAGAGGGAAGTCTGCCTTGGGATTGCCGCTTTTATCGTACCTCCAGTCCCTGAACAGGTTTTCCCCAAAACCTTCCCTGGTGGTTGCTTTAAGGAACCGGGCCGGAATAATCTGGTCCGTATCCACATTTTCGATGGGAATGGGTACTGCCGCGGATTCTATATTTTGAAATTTTTCGATTGACATGGATTCAATTTTTCTAATTAATGTTTCGAGGATCGGTAACACGACCTGTTAGAGCCGCGGCCGCAGCAGCCAGTGGACTGGCCAGCATGGTTCGGGAACCCGGCCCCTGTCTGCCTTCAAAGTTCCTGTTCGACGTGGCAACAGCCAGTTTACCTTCGGGAATTTTATCGTCATTCATGGCCAGACAGGCAGAACAACCAGGTTGTCGCAACTTAAAACCTGAAGCCTCAAGGGCTGCGGTAATACCTTCCTCATTGGCCTGTTTTTCTACCTGCTTGGATCCGGGTACAATCCACGCAGTAACCTGATCGGCTTTGCGGCGTCCCTTTACAAATTTGACCACCTCCCTGAGGTCTTCAATCCTGCCATTGGTGCAACTACCCACAAATACGTAATCTACCTCACGGCCTTCAATGGGAGAGCCGGGCTCGAAACCCATATAGGCAAGTGATTTTTTGTATGATTCCCGGGTGGCTGGATCAACCTCCTCCACCGTCGGGATGTGATCTTTTATTTTTGCACCCATTCCGGGGTTGGTTCCATAGGTGATCATGGGTTCAATATCGGCGGCTTCGAAAACAAGCTCCTTGTCAAAAACCGCATCGTCGTCACTCTTTAATTTTCTCCATTTTTCCACTGCCTGGTTGAATTCTTCGCCCTTTGGGGCAAATTCCCTGCCTTTTACATAGTCAAACGTGGTTTGATCGGGTGCAATGAGTCCGCCCCGGGCACCACTTTCAATACTCATGTTGCATATGGTCATCCTACCCTCCATGGAGAGGTCCCTGATGGCCGATCCTGCATATTCGATGAAATATCCGGTGCCTCCGCTAGCTGTTATTTTGGCTATAATATAGAGGATCACATCTTTGGCGGTGACTCCTTCAGATAATTCTCCTTCCACCGATATACGCATCTTTTTGGGCTTGGGCTGAAGGATGCACTGGGTGGCCAGGACCATCTCCACCTCACTGGTACCGATCCCAAATGCCACACTCCCAAATGCGCCGTGTGTGGAGGTATGGCTGTCACCGCACACCATGGTCATACCTGGCTGTGTAATTCCAAGTTCGGGGCCAATCACATGGACAATGCCCTGGTAAGGATGGTTTAGTCCATACAGGGTAACCCCATGCTTCTCACAGTTTTCGGTTAATTTATTCACCTGGAACCTGGAGAGTTCATCTTTTATGGGTAAATGCTGATCCACTGTAGGTACATTGTGGTCGGGGGTGGCCACTGTTTGTTCGGGTCGAAAAACGCTGATTCCCCGGCTGTCTATTCCTGCAAATGCCTGGGGGCTGGTTACTTCATGAATTAAATGTTTGTCAATATAGAGGACCGACGGACCTCCCTTGATCTTATCAACCACATGGGCATCCCAGATCTTGTCAAATAATGTTTTTCCTGCCACTTTTGTTCAAATTTATAATAAGCCGCAAATGTAAGAAACTTCTGTAACAATCTGATAACAAAACCCCTGGTAAATGTGACAATTTAACAGGAATTAAAGGCGAATCAGACCTGTCTGGAAGAGATCGGTTTTGGAGAAGTTAAAAATTGTATATATTTGAAATAGTGTCCTTAATCAAAGATTTATGAAAACAATCCTTCAGGTTTTTATTTTTTGGCTCATTTCGGTGTGTGTGGTTTATTCCCAGGAGCCTGCAGACGTGATTTCAAGCGATACCTTTTCAACGGCGATCGACATGTTTGAAGTACCTGCTCCTATGGATATCACGCTCACTTATGATATGAAAGCCTTTCAGCGGAATAAAAAAGAAGATGAGTATGTAGATGTTCATTTTCTCTATCAATTTAACGATACCCTTCAGATAGAGCATACCCTCAGGATCAAGCCCCGGGGTCAGTTCAGGAATAGCTATTGTAGTTATGCTCCTTTTTGGCTGAATATAAGGAAAGCAGACGTTTTGAATGAGAATTTACAGGAGGTCAAGAAGTTCAAGGTGGTTACTCAGTGCAGGGGAGGGAAGGACTATTCCGATTATGTATTAAAAGAGTACCTGGCCTATAAAATCTATAACCTCCTGTCTCCCGTAAGTTTCAGGGTACGACTTGTTCATATGAAATACATTGATACTGGCAGGAAAAACAAATTGACAGAAAGCTGGGGGTTTTTAATTGAGCCTGAGGAGATGGTGGCTGAGAGAAATGAGGCCATTGTTGTGAAAAAGGATGAAATATCCATGCGCTATATGCGGACCCAGGAGTTGGATGTAGCCGCTATGTTT
Source organism: Bacteroidales bacterium (assembly GCA_029938715.1). GTDB lineage: Bacteria > Bacteroidota > Bacteroidia > Bacteroidales. The sequence goes on from JAOZUK010000149.1 coordinate 6,983, forward strand.
CAATATATGATTGGGAACCCGGATTACTCCATAGCGGGAAGGCACAATATGAAAATTCTGGGATTACCTGGATTTGGCGCCGAAGGATACACTCCGGTCCCCTACGATTTTGACTTCACGGGAATTGTTAATGCTGAATATGCCATACCGGGTGATAACCTGGGAATCACCTCAGTCAGGCAGAGGTATTACCTGGGTCCCTGCCGTGAAGACCATGAATTTCAGGCAGCCATTGACCATATCGATAGCCACAGGGATGAGATTTTAGAACTGGTGTCGGAATTCCCATACCTGAATGATAAACACAAAAAGGAGATGATTGGTTATTTGGATAACTACTTTAACAGTGCTTCTGGCCCAAACTTTATTAAAACTAAAATAAGAACTACCTGTCGCTAGTTTTGCCTCTTTGCAGCCCGCCGCATCTGTCTCTTCCTTTTTCCCGGACGATCGGTCCATGAACAGTTACCACCCTTTGGCATCTTACCGTATGACTCGCTTAAAAGCTTAGACTTTTTGTCGCGGGGACAACCAAACATCACACTGGCACCTATGCGCAGGTTAATTGTTCGGGTGTCAAACGGATAGAAGAAGCCAAGAATGTTATCGGATACCACATGCCACTGTAATCCCTTACCATAAAAGGCAAATCCTGCTCCAATGTTTTTGATGCTGTTATTCAGGTAGGACCAGCTGAGGGTAGCCAGAACTCCTTCAGTTAACTCCGAGGTGGCGGTGAGTGTGAGTGATGAGTGTATTTTACTCCTTAAAAACAGGTTCCGGTTAACCACACCCAAAGATAGCCTCTCCCTGATCTGGTAGCTTCCTCCAAGAAAGAGTTGGGTGGGGAGCACAGTAATATAGGGCTCCTGAGTGACTGTAATGTCGAATGAGTTTATAATGGAATCCACAAATTCATTCAGAAAATCCCAGGAGACCGCATTGCCGTCCGTATACAGTTCATCGTATTGAAAATTCCCTGTGGCGTTTACGTTGTTAAGGTCGGTGGTCCACCGAACCAGGCCCAGGTCCAGCAGGCTGGCCGACAGGGTCACTTTATCATCCCACCTGTAGATGGCTCCAAGATCCACAGAGAGTCCAGGATTTCTCCTGTTTAGCATCAGCTCTGTATAATTAAACTCGTTCAGTGTTACGTCCGTGATGTTGCCTTCCTCATCCAGAACATAGGTAATGGGAAGTGAGCTGTTGAGGGTATAGTTGCCATTCAGCAGCAGTCCGAAATTATTTCCATCGGTAGAAAACTGTAAATCCGATTGTCCGGTGGAAATATTGGCTTTCCCAAAGAGCAGTTTGGCTCTGATTCCGAGGGTCCAGTATTGATCTACCACTTTTGATGCCCCCAGGGCATATTCGCGCAGGTAAGACCCGGTGGTCCGCAAACCATTGAGCCGTGCAGTTTCTCCCACATAGGGGCTGTTCCCTTTGATGACCAGTGTGGCTGCGGTTTTGGGAACTGTCTGATACATAGAGGCTCTGTCGGCAATATGAAAGGTAAAGTAATAGGATTTGAACTTGTATCCAACAGAGACCGGATGTATGATATCCTCATTTGCTGCCAGGTCCATATGGTGCATCTGACCCAGAACCCCTTCCAGGTTCCAGTATTCGCCACCTGCCAGGTCGTTGTAGGTGAAAGCCGTATTGCTTATGTTCGTATGCAGTGAAGAGAGCATGGGAATCCCCACAAACCATTTACATTGTAATTGGACCGCTGGATTTAAAAGGTTGGACTGGGGGACCTGGTGTAACAGGTAGAGGGTATTGCTCTGTTGGCCAAATGAGGAGATAGCCAGGAGTAATAGCGTTCCTGTCAACAGTGCCGGGATCCGGTGACTGTAACTCCGCCTCAAAATTCGGTGATTAGGTCCACCATTGCTCCCATATCAACGATATATTCAAAATCTCGATAGTATGGAATCAGGGTTGAATCCACATCGGAAATAAAGAAACCTGCCCTGAAATAGACGGAGGTGGCGCTCCCCAGTGCAAAGACCCTCTCCCTGTCAAATACAGCGTCTTTCCTGGAATGGGCTGAAGTTACAGATCCGTCCTTATTCACCTGGCCCGGTCCGGTAGTTTCTGGCCCCTCATGAAATATGGAATCGATGTAGTTCATGGCATCATCCACAAAATAGGCCTGGCTATATACTTCATGAGGAAATTGGTTGTAGATGTTGACTCTTAGAAGTATTCTGTTGATATTTTCCAGGTTGTTGAGTAGGGAAGAGACCCCGAAATCCATGGTACCCTCCAAATAGATGGTGTCTTCCTCAAACCAATCAGGCAGTCCGGTTATGGTATCCAGCTCAAACAAGCTGGTGTCGAATCCACTTTCCGCATTCAATCCAAAAGTGTCCTTTCCCAAAGGAAAAGCCAGCTCCGGATTCCATACCAGGTGTTGGGGTAGCTCTTCAGGCCTATCCTTCATGCATGAGACTGCAACAAACAGCAAAATGCATATGGCCCCGAGAATCCCGGTTCTGTTTATGAAATCATCTTTTGGATAGTGCATAGGAATGATGTGCCAGATATAAAGTTAGAACTTTCCTGATAAGATAACGTTTGATTGTTACGTCTTCATATATAATGTGCTATTTTTGACAAATCGTTATTAAAACCAGATAATATGCTTTCAGTTCATAAGATAGGAGGGACATCCATGTCAAAATTTGAGGATGTACTTCGTAACATTGTCATCCGGCAATCTAAAGAGGGAGACCCCTATAACCGGATTTTCGTTGTATCGGCCTACAACAATGTGACCAACTGGTTGCTGGAACACAAAAAAAGCAAAGTGCCGGGTGTATATGACATGTTTGTAAAGAACAGCGATTATCAATCTGCACTTACAGATCTGCTCTCAAGGCTGATAGAGATCAACCATCAGCTGGAAGGGATAGGACTTGATCTGAATGTGGCAGATGCATTTATTACAGATCGGGTGGAGCAGTGCAAGAACTACCTGGTGAGCCTGGAGGAAGTATTGGCCTCTGGCTATGTAAATAAACAGAATATTTTGCTGGCAGCAAGGGAGATCCTTGCCTCCATTGGTGAAGCGCATTCCGCATTTAACTCTGTCAATATTATAAAAAACAATGGCATAGAAGCCAGTTTTGTTGATCTGTGCGGATTCCATGATGCCGAGTACCTGACCATTGACGAACGTATAAAAAAGTCATTCAAGGAAGTTGACTTCTCTTCCACTGTGCCTGTTGCTACAGGATATACAAAGGGAACCGAGGGAATCATGAGAGAATTTGACAGGGGCTATTCGGAGGTGACATTCAGCAAAATAGCCGTTGAGGTTAAGGCAGCTGAAGCAGTCAT
>JAOZUK010000037.1 GCA_029938715.1 Bacteroidales bacterium
AACCGAAGGATCTGAGCGAAGCGAAGAACGAAAAAGCTCCTAAAGAAGAGGCTCCTAAAGCAGAAGCTCCCAAAGCAGAGGCTCCCAAAGCAGAAGTTCCTAAAGTAGAGGCTCCAGAAGCAAAGAAGAGCGCTGAATAGAGCCCGGGAGAATAATTCATTGATCACTAAACGCATAAAGAATATATAAAATGGCTGATATTAAAGCTGTAGATGTACAAAAATTAAGAAAAGCCACTGGCGCCGGTATGATGGACTGCAAAAAAGCATTGCAGGAAGCTGAAGGCGATTTTGATAAAGCAGTGGATCTGATCCGCAAAAAAGGTAAGGCTATTGCCAACAAACGTGCCGATCGCGAAGCCAGTGAAGGTACTGTACAGGCAAAAGTTGAAGGTAACTATGGTGCCATCATCTCACTGAACTGTGAAACCGACTTTGTAGCCAAGAACGAGGATTATGAAAAATTTGCGGTCTCTATACTGGATCTTGCAATAGCTGAAAAACCTGCTGATCTGGAAGCTTTGAAAGCTCTTCCTTTAGAAGGTAAAACATTGGCTGAAGTAGTTACTGAGAAGTCAGGTACCATTGGAGAGAAACTGGAACTTGCCTATTTTGATTTCATAAAGGCTGAAAAGGTACAGGCATACAATCACATTGGAAACAACCTGGCCACACTGGTTGGTTTTAATAAAGCCCATGTGGAAGAGCAGGTAGCCAAGGATGTGGCCATGCAGATTGCTGCCATGGCTCCTGTTGCAGTAGATGAAAGCGGTGTTCCTGCTGAGGTGATTGCAAAAGAGAAGGAAATTGGTCGTGAGAAGGCCCTTCAGGAAGGTAAACCTGAGAAAATCGTGGACCGGATTGCAGAAGGAATGGTGAAGAAGTTCCTTAAAGAATCTACCCTGTTAAATCAGGATTTCACTAAAGATTCCAAGAAAACCGTAGGCCAATATATTAAGGAGGCCGATAAAGATCTTCAGGTAACCGGTTTTAAAAGGTTTTCAGTAAAATAAGCTGAACATCTTAAAACTTTTTAAGGCTGTCTTGCTTCATTGCAGGGCAGCTTTTTGTATTTTTAAAAGAAAAAAGATGGCGGCATATAAAAGAGTACTACTTAAACTTAGCGGAGAGGCGCTGATGGCAGATCGGTCTCATGGCATTGATCCGGAGCGGCTGAACGATTACATTGATGAAATTATTGAGGTATCCCAAAAAGGAACTCAGGTGGGGATTGTTATTGGCGGGGGAAATATATTCCGGGGAATGTCGGGAGTTGATGCGGGATTTGACCGGGTGAAGGGAGATTATATGGGGATGCTGGCCACGGTTATCAATGGACTTGCTTTGCAATCTGCATTTGTTTCCAAAGGGGCTCAGGCCAGGTTGTTTACAGCCATCCGTATGGAACCTGTGGCAGAGTTCTACTACAAGCCCAGTGTGATTCAAGCACTTGAGAATAATGAGATAGTGATCTTCTCCGGTGGAACGGGGAATCCTTACTTCACAACCGATACCGCCTCATCCCTTAGGGCCATAGAGATGGAGGCTGATGTGATGCTCAAAGGGACCCGGGTTGATGGAGTCTATACAGCCGATCCGGAGAAGGATCCGGAGGCCAGGAAGTATGAAGAAATAACCTTTACCGAAGCGTTGAAAAAGGAGTTGCGGATCCTTGACCTCACAGCTTTTACCATGTGTAAAGAGAATGAAATGCCCATTATCGTATTCGATATGAACCAGAAGGGGAATCTGAAGCGACTTATTTCGGGCGAAAAAGTTGGTACTTTAGTCAAAATTTAGATAAATTACGCTCGCTGAACGGAACCACACTGTCATGAACGAAGATGTCCAACTGATATTTGAGATGAGCAGGGAGCGAATGGAGAAAGCCATTGAACACCTTGACAATGAATTGATGCGCATAAGGGCGGGGAAAGCCAATGTGCACATTCTGGATGGAATCATGGTGGATTATTATGGTACACCAACACCCCTGAATCAGGTGTCAAACATCAGTACCCCGGATGCCAAGACCCTCATGATACAACCCTGGGAGAAGACAATGATCGATCCCATTGAAAAGGCCCTGATGGTTTCAAATGTGGGGATAACCCCTTCAAACAATGGGGAAGTGATTCGTTTGATCATCCCTCAACTTACGGAAGAGCGTCGTCGCGACCTGGTAAAACAGGTAAAAAATGAAGGGGAAAATGCCAGGGTAAGTGTCCGGAACAGCCGTCGGGATGCCAAAGATGAATTCAAGCAGATGCAAAAAGATGGTCTTTCAGAAGATGAAACCAAGGCAGCAGAGGATGCCCTCCAGAAACTCACTGATGAGTTCACCGAAAAGGTAGAGAAGATCGTCGAAGCCAAGGAAGAAGACATGATGACCATCTAGGGAGCCGGGCCCATGAAGCCTAACCGATCCCTGTTCCAGATCTCCAGAATTGCCTACGCAGTTATCCTGCTGGTTCATTTGCTATTCCTGTTCAATGCAATATTCAATCGCCCCGCACCACTGACCGATTCAGGCGATTACCTGAATGCAGCAGAAAACCTCTATACGCAGGGCATCCTCTATTCTGGGGATTTAACACAACCCACCCATCCTGAACAGTTCACCAGGCGACCTCCTCTTTACCCCGTACTCCTGGGAGTGGTCTCTCTCACGGGATCAGAAATTCCTGTTTTTCTGCTTCAGATATTGATCTCCATGACCTCCATCTTCCTGGTGTTTCGGATATTTTTTCAAAATCATACCTCCTTCCAGGTTCGACCCCTGCATGTGGTGGTTGCCACGCTTCTCCTGCTGGCCACCCCTGCCCAGTTTATCTATGCCAACCGCATCATGGCTGAGCTCCTTTTTCAACTTTTACTGGTGCTGATGGTCTGGAGTGTATATTGCTATTTCAGATACAAAGAGTCCACCTACATCTGGCTGTTCAATCTCTTTCTTACCCTGGGTATGGCCACCAAACCTGTGCTGTTTCCCTTTACATTCTTCATCCTGCTTATATCTCCCCTCCTATTTGTCAGGACCAGAAGGCGGGCATTTGTATGGGCCCTTTGCCTGCCCATCCTATGGCTCGCATTCTATAGCGTGAGAAACAATTACCGAACGGATTCATCTCAATACTCCAGTGTTCAAACAGCCAACCTGGTCAATTACAATCTGCGTTATTTTTTGATGGAACAGGAGGGTAGCGATGCAGCAGCTGCAGAGGTGGACCGGCTCTATGATGCATGCGATTCGGCGATGGGATATGGAGAGAAGAACCGGTGCCTGCAACAGGGTGTAAAGGATAAGGTTCTGGAGCGTCCCCTTAAATACGGGATATTCCATCTCAAAGGCTGCTTGCGGTATTTCATCGATCCGGGCCGATTCGACCTTGTAACATTCTTCAATTTGGAGTACCCCGATTCTGGCGGCTTTCTCCAAAAACTAAACCAGGGAGGTCTTAAGGGAGCATTCCGGTTTCTGAAACAACAGGGAGTGGGTATGGTAGCTATTCTTGTTATGATAGCCCTGTTGAAGCTGTTCAAGATTTCTGGATTCATTCTCTATTTGGTTAGAGATAAGGAGCAGCTTCCATTCAGGATCTTTCTCACACTGCTGGTGGGCTACCTGGCATTTGTAACCGGACCACTGGGAGCATCACGATTCCTGCTTCCCATAGAGTTATTGCTCATAGGAGCAGCCGTTCAGGGTTGGAGTTCCCTAAAGCTCAAGGATTTTAAATACTTCCGAAAGATCGGGTGAAAGAATGATTTCGGTTCGCCTGTTTTTACGCCTGGCCTCGGGTGTCTTGGCAGGATCCACCGGGAGGAATTCTCCCCTGCCGGCAACGGTTAAACGAGTAGGTTCGATTCCGGACCCGTCCAACAGAATTCTGACAATGGATGTGGCCCTTAATACACTCAGGTCCCAATTATCTTTAATAGATGCCCCTTTTCTAAAGGGTACATCATCGGTGTGGCCCTCAATCATGATGTCGATTTCCGGATTTCCGGCAAGAACCACTGCCAGCTGCCGTAAAGCTTTAACCCCATTGGGATCCACCACGGTACTACCCGACTTAAATAATAGTTTTTCGTCCAGCGACACATATACCTTTCCATCCCTTCGGGTTACAGTAAGACCCTGCCCTTCAAATCCCATCAGAGCCTCTGCAACCTTTTCACGCAAATCGTCCAGCACCTTGTCCTTGGCATACAGCATCTCCTCCATCTCCATCAGTCTGGCATTTCTGGCTTCAAGCTCAGCCTGCAAACGATTTACATCCTGGCGCTGACCTGCCACATTGGCCTCTAGCTCTTTTAATAGCTGCTGTTTTATGACCAGATCTTCCTGTGTGGTCTGTAACTCATTCAGTAACCTGCGGGTTTCCCGGGCATTTCCCCGCAATAATGCGTCATGAGTTGCCACCAGGTCTGCATACTGGCGCTCCAGCTGTGCTGTTTCCGCTTCCAGTTCAGTCACTCTGTTATGGATTCTGATGCTATCCTCTATAAATTTCTTCTTCTGCTCTTCCACATCATCAATCCTGGCCCTCATCTCACGATTCTCAACCGTAAGCTGCTCATTTTCAGCCATTAAATTGTCCCGGTCTTTCTGAATGACCTTATTTTTATCAGTAACCTGGGTGAATTCGCCGGTGGGAACACACGATCCAAGGAGGGCTGCTCCTACTAAAATATATATGATTTTCTTCATAATTATATAACGGTTCAATCGTAGCAAATTACATAAAATAGGAGGGTAAATTGGTGCATTTTTTCCCCATGGCTTCTGAAGATATTAACATAGCAAAATATTTGTACCTTTGCACCATAATTTCAACCTGATGGCAGTTCCCGGCGACGCATATAACCTGCTCAATACCATTGAGGGTCCCGATGACATGAAGTCCCTGGATCCCGAACAGTTACGGCAGCTCAGCTCAGAACTCCGTCAGTTCATTATTGAGATTGTCTCCTCAAATCCCGGACATTTTGGTGCCAGCCTGGGGGTTGTCGAACTCACTGTTGCTCTGCATCATGTTTTTAATGCTCCCCACGACCAGATAATATGGGATGTGGGTCATCAGGCCTACGGGCATAAGATTCTTACAGGCCGGAGAGACATTTTTCATACCAACCGGAAATATGGTGGAATCAGCGGATTTCCGAAACCATCTGAGAGCAAATATGATGCTTTCGGAGTGGGGCATTCCTCAACCTCTATTTCAGCTGCATTGGGTATGGCAGCAGGAAACGAGTACAAGGGACAGAATGACCGGCAGGTGGTAGCTGTCATTGGTGATGGCTCGCTGAGTGGCGGGATGGCCTATGAGGCCTTAAACAATGCGGGTGATGCAGGGAAAAATCTGCTGGTGATCCTGAACGACAATCACATTTCCATAGATCCCAGTGTGGGGGCCATGAAGGAATACCTGCTGGATATTACAACTTCCAAAGCCTACAACAAGGTAAAAGGGGATGTTTGGAATCTGCTGGGCTTCCTTAGTAAGATCGCTCCCAACGCCAGGCACTACGCCCAAAAAATTGAAAATGCAATTAAGTCCATAGTACTGAAGCAGAGCAATCTCTTCGAGTCGTTGAACTTCCGGTATTTTGGCCCGGTGGATGGTCATGATGTGATACACCTTTCTGAGATTCTCAGGGATATGAAGGATATCCCGGGACCAAAACTATTGCATGTAATCACACAGAAAGGAAAGGGTTTTGCCAAGGCCGAGGAGAACCAGACCGCTTTCCACTCACCTGGAAAGTTCAACATGTATACCGGGGAGATGATTCAGAAGGTAGTGGATGGACCTCAACCACCGCTCTACCAGGATGTCTTTGGAGAAACCATTCTGGAGCTGGCTAAACTAAATAAGAAAATTGTGGGGATCACCCCAGCCATGCCCACCGGGTCATCCTTAAAAATCATGATGGATGAGATGCCCGACCGGACCTACGATGTGGGTATTGCAGAACAACATGCCGTGACTTTTTCGGCCGGACTGGCCGCAGCGGGTATGACTCCCTTTTGCAATATCTATTCTTCATTTATGCAACGGGCTTATGACCAGCTTATTCATGATGTGGCCATACAGAACCTGCCAGTGGTGTTCTTTCTGGACAGGGCCGGACTGGTGGGATCTGACGGAGCCACACACCATGGGGCTTATGACCTTGCCTTCTTAAGGTGCATTCCAAACATGATCATCTCCTCACCGCTCAACGAAATTGAGATGCGTGACCTGATGTTTACCGCCCAGCTCAAACCGGAAAGCCCCTTTGTAATTCGCTACCCAAGAGGAAAAGGCGTAATGGTCGACTGGAAACAACCTTTCAGCAAAATTGAGATTGGGAAGGGACAGCAGCTTAAAGATGGGGATGACATTGCCATACTCTCCTTTGGACCCATTGGACATGAAGCCACCCGCGCCATTGAGATACTTAAGAAGGAGCAGATCAGTGTGGCTCACTACGACATGCGTTTCCTCAAACCAATTGATAACCTACTTCTGAAAAGTATTTTCTCCAGGTTTGACAAGATCGTCACCCTGGAAGATGCCTCAATGATTGGAGGTTTGGGAAGCGCTGTGATTGAATACATGAACGACAACAGCTATAAAGCCAAGATAGTTCGCCTGGGGATCCCTGATAAGTTTGTGGAACATGGTACCCAGGAGGAACTTTATAAGGAGTGCGGCTTTGATGCAGAAGGAATTGCCAAATCGGTTCGGAACCTGGTACTTTCTAAGATCATGACCAGGGCCATTTAATTCTTAATTTTCTGAGCAAACTAATTACAAATCAAATTTAATACCCTGGGCCAGTGGTAGATGGGTGCCGTAGTTGATGGTATTGGTCTGTCTTCGCATATAGGCTTTCCAGGCATCGGAACCGGATTCGCGTCCGCCCCCAGTCTCCTTCTCTCCTCCAAAGGCGCCGCCAATCTCAGCACCCGAAGTGCCTATATTCACATTGGCAATCCCACAGTCGGAACCCACCCCTGAAAGGAACTGCTCTGCCTCCCTGAGATTCAGGGTAAAAATGGCCGATGAGAGTCCCTGAGGCACATCGTTATTTATGGCAATGGCCTCCTCAATTCCATTATATGAGATCAGGTAGAGCAAAGGAGCAAAGGTCTCATCCTGGACAATCTCAAAATGGTTTTTGACCTCAGCCAGTGCGGGAACCACATAGGTTCCGGTTCCAAATCCCTCTCCTTCCAGTACCTCTCCTCCAAATAGAATCGTTCCTCCCTCCTGTTTGACCTTTTCAATGGCATTTTTGAACAGATCCACCGCATCGGTATCAGCCACCGGACCTACCAGTACTTGCTCATTCAATGGATTTCCAATCCTTGTGGAAATCTGCTTATAGGCTTTCTCCAGTCTGGCTTTCACCTCTTCGTATACCTTCTCATGAATTATCACACGACGGGTGGATGTACAGCGCTGTCCCGCTGTTCCCACTGCTCCGAACACAATGGCAGGAATGGCCAGATCAAGGTCGGCGTGCTCCGAAACTATTAAAGCATTATTTCCTCCTAACTCCATGATAGAGTTGCCCAGGCGTTCCCCGACAATCCCTGATATATGTTTCCCCACCCTGGTGGATCCTGTCACTGAAAACAGCGGAATCCTCGGGTCGGCTGCAAAATTATCACCCATCACCGACGATCTGGCCACCACCAGGTTAAACACACCCTCGGGAACATCATTGTTTTTCAAGACCCTGGCAATAATATTTTGAATTGCTATGGCGGTTAACGGAGTTTTAGAACTGGGTTTCCAGACCACCACATCACCTGCGATGGCAGCTATCATGGCATTCCATGCCCAGACGGCAACTGGAAAATTAAATGAAGTGACCAATCCCACAATCCCCAGCGGATGATACTGGTCATACATGCGATGCTGGGGCCTCTCACTCTGCATGGTGAATCCATATAGCTGTCTGGATTGCCCCACAGCGAAATCGCATATGTCGATCATCTCCTGTACCTCTCCCAGACCCTCCTGATAAATCTTACCCATCTCCAGAGTTACCAGGAAGCCCAGGTCCTCTTTTGACTCCCGCAGAGCCAGTCCAATCTGGCGGACCACCTCACCTCTTACAGGTGCAGGTACGGTTTTCCAGATGGAAAATGCCTCTTGAGCTTTTTGGATCACGGCCTCATACTCCTCTGCGGTTGCATTGGTAACTCTGGCAATAGCCTCTCCGTCAATGGGAGAAACTGAGGAGGTAACCTCCCCCGTTGTATCTATCCATTCCTGTCCGGTAGTTGCACCTGGATTTACGTTCTGAATTCCCAGCCTGTTCATCACTGATATCACTTTGTCTTTATACTCCTTTTCCATGAGATGTAGTTTATCTGTCAGTTTTTCGATAAACAAAATTAATAATGGATTGTTTCATAAAAGATATTTAAGAACATGCCAAATTCAGTTTGAATAGAGGCTTGGCAATTGTCTCGAAAAGCATTAACTTCGCACGGTTTAAAAATAGTACTCGGCACTCAGTGGGTAGTGCTCAGTACAACAAGATTAATCGTTTTTTGATATATAAGTTTTAAGTGCAGCAAGCAGATCATTTTTGAAATCTTTTTACTTTTAACTTTTAACTGAGCGGCTAAGCCGCGCATGCCCAGGTGGCGGAATTGGTAGACGCGCTGGTCTCAAACACCAGTGATAGCAATATCGTGCCGGTTCGATCCCGGCTCTGGGCACAATCCTCAAACCAAATGTCAGAACAAACCACATCCAATGGTAAAAAGCAACTGGCCATCGATAAGCGCTATTTGAGAATGGCCAGGATCTGGGCATCAAACTCCTATTGTGAAAGAAGGAAAGTTGGGGCACTTCTGGTAAAAGATAAGATGATCATCTCGGATGGATACAACGGGACCCCATCAGGATTTGAAAATAAATGTGAGGACGAGAACGATACCACAAAAACTTATGTGCTTCATGCCGAAGCCAATGCCATTACCAAAGTAGCCAAATCCAACAACAGCAGTGAGGGTTCTACCCTTTATATTACCACTTCTCCCTGCATGGAATGTGCAAAACTGATCATCCAGGCTGGGATTACAAGGGTGGTTTATGAGGAGAAATACAGGATTACGGATGGACTCGATTTGCTGGAGAGAGCAACGATTAACATGGAACATATTAAGTGGACCGGCGAAGAAGAAAAAGGATGATCCATCCAAAGGATAACGAGCAATGAAGAACAAGAGAGACAGACTAATCATATTTTTACCGGTGATCATAAGCCTGACCCTGGTGGTAGGCATTATGGTTGGAAATTGGATTACGGGCATCCGGGTACGTAGTATCGTCTCCGACGAAGTGAGCAAACAGAAGTTCTCCATTCGACCTGGCAACAACCCGGGAGGTTTTTCACTGACCCCCAAAGGAAATAAGATCTCATCGGCCCTCCAATACATAGTTAATGAGTATGTAGATACAGTGACCATGTCGGGCATGAATGAAGTAGTTATGCCTTCGCTGGTGGAGAGTCTCGATCCGCACTCCATCTATATTCCTGCCAGCGACTTTCAGAGATTTTCTGAACCTCTGATTGGTAATTTCAGTGGCATCGGGGTTTCATTCAACATGACCGACGATACAGTGGCCATCATTAATACCATACCAAACGGTCCATCCGAAATGGTGGGCGTGATGGCTGGAGACAGGATCATCATGGTTGATGATTCGGTGGTGGCCGGAGTCAATATGCCCAGCGATGACATTGTAAAAAAGTTGAAAGGACCTAAGAATACCGTGGTTAAGGTTTCCATTTATCGCAGGGCCGAAGCCGACCTTATAGATTTCGAGATCACCCGTGATGATATCCCTATCTACAGTGTGGATGTAGCCTATATGATAGATGACCAAACTGGGTATATAAAGATCAGTCAGTTTGCACAGACCACCTACCGGGAGTTTATGCAGGGTGTGGAAAAGTTAAAATCGCAGGGTGTGGAGAAGCTGATTGTGGACCTGAGGAGAAATGGCGGAGGTATCATGGAGGCAGCTACCATGATCGCCGACCAGTTTCTTGAGGAGGGACAGCTGATCGTTTATACCGAAGGCCGGAGCCGTCCCAGAGAGAATGATTTTGCCACTTCAAGAGGGATATTAAAAGATGATATAGTGGTCATTCTTATGGATGAATCAAGTGCTTCAGCAAGTGAGATACTGGCTGGTGCTATTCAGGATAACGACCGGGGATTAGTGATTGGGCGCAGGTCCTTTGGAAAGGGCCTTGTGCAGGAGGAGATGCGGTTTAATGACGGATCTGCACTGCGCCTTACTGTCGCCCGCTACTATACCCCTACTGGCCGAAGTATACAGCGTCCCTACGAGAATGGGAAAGAAGATTATTACCACGATTTTGCAGATCGCTTTATGAGGGGTGAGCTTGAACATCAGGATAGCATCAAATTTGATGATACTAAGAAGTTCGTAACTCCCGGAGGTAAAATTGTATATGGAGGAGGTGGAATCATGCCAGATGTTTTTGTGCCAGTGGATACTACGGGTGCATCCGAATATTATAACAAGATCCGGTCCCTGGGACTTATGTACAGATTTGCCTTCTACTACACCGACCTGAACAGGGCAGATCTTGAAGGGTTTACCACCACAGATGAGATCGAAGGATACCTCGATGACCGGGACATCCTCCCTCAATTTATCAATTACGCCAAAACAAAGGGAGTAGATCCAGAATATGATGATATAAAGACCTCTGAGTTGATTCTGAATAAGTCCATCAAAGCTTATGTGGCCAGAAATCTCATAGACAATGAGGGTTTCTATCCCATCATCTCAGACATAGACCATACCCTCCAGGTGGCCATAGATACCATAGCTGCACTTTAACAGAAACGCCTCCATTAAACCTTCTACTGTTTGCATCATCAAAGAAGCAGATTGAAACTTGATTTGCAACTTAAAAATAATGTATGATGAAAACAAAATTGATAAAGACCGCCGGCCTGATACTTATGGCCACATTAATGGTTACAACAGTGAACGCCCAATCGCCCCGACAGGGAGGCAGAGGATCGGGACCCAACGGACTGGGTAATGAACGAGTGTCAGCCTATTTTTCTCTGGATCTGACCACCGAGCAGCAGGAAGCCATGAAAACCCTTCGGGCCGACAACTACAAGACCATGAAACCTCTTAGGAATAAGGTGCTGGAGCTTAAGGCCAGGGAACGAACCCTGATGTCCGAGGAATTGGTCGATATGAAAGCCGTGAATAAAGTGATCGATGAGCAGACCGATCTGATGAATAATATGAGAAAGATTCAGGCCACTCATAAGGTGGGAGTGAAAGAGATACTCACCGATGAGCAAGAGATGCAACTGGAGCAGCGAAGCAGGTATGGCAGGACTAAATGGAACAAGGGACCGGGTGTATACCCTGGAAACAATATGGGGAGGCCTTACCATAGAAATGGCGTAGGCTCAAACCAAAGGAATGGTCAGGGGTAACATCTTAACCAGAGCCTGGGTAACGCGCTCGGGCTCTTCAATGAATCCCATGTGACCGCTGTTAGAGAGCCTTAATACGGTGGCATGTGGGGCCAGCGAGACCAGCTTTTCAAATACCCCGGCAGTGATGTAGTTATCCTTCATGCCTCCAATAAGCAGAACCGGTAGTTCCGGATTCTGCAATACGGAAGTACGGTCGGGACGATCCTTCATTCCGTTCAGAATAGCCACAATTCCGTCCTCAGAATTTGTGTGTGCAATGCTCTTTGCCTGTTCCACCTCTGTTTCAAGCCTGTCCAGATTATCTTCAGCAAATGCTTTGGGAATATTTACATTGATAATCTGACTTTTCTTACGACAGTGAATCAGGCTGATCTCCCTGTCGCGGTTTCGTCTCTTCTCCTCAGAGTCGGCAAAACATGTGGAGTGTAACAGGGAGTAACCCAAAAGCCTTTCCGGAAAAAACTGCGCAACGGCCATGACCACATAGCCCCCCATGGAATGCCCCACCAGAAACACCTTTTCCAGCTGCTCGGCCTTTAGAACTGCAAATACAGAATTGGCCAGGTCGTCCATCTGATGATGGGTTCCCCAGGTGCCAGACTCACCATGACCCGGAAGGTCGATTGAAATCAGTCTGAAGCCTTCGGGAAACTGCTCCACAAATTCGTGCCAGATTTCCCGGGTTTCCAGGTAACCATGCAACAGGACAAAACAGGTGCCTTCTCCATGGTCACTATAAATGATATCAATATTTTTATGGGTCGTTTTCTTAACCATGTTCAACTATTTACAGCAGGACATAAGCTCTTCAATATGGGCTGCTTCTATGGGAATGTCTTTCATCAAATCCACCGGACCGTTTTCTGTGATCAGGATGTCATTCTCAAGCCTGATTCCAGTCCCCTCTTCCCGGATATAGATGCCAGGTTCGCAAGTGAGCACCATACCAGGTTCAAATGGTTGAGACCGATCGAACGGATCATGCACATCGAGCCCAAGGGAATGCGTGGTTCCATGCATGTAATATCTCTTCCAGATAGGATCTGCTTTCGTCTGAGAGGCCACATCCGAGGATGTATACAGTCCCAGCTTCAAATGTTCCTCCTCCCAGAGGGCACCCACATCATTGTGAAAATCGGCCATGATTACACCTGGGTTCATCATTTTCATGGCCTGTTTGAAAACCCTGAGAACTGCTTCATACAACTCCATCTGTCTCTTGGAAAATCTACCGTTCACAGGAATTGTACGTGAACAGTCAGCTGCATAATTATTCAGTTCAGCCCCAAAATCCATCAGGACCAGGTCCCCATCCTGGCACATGCTATGATTCTGGATGTAGTGAAGGATCAATGCATTCTTCCCTGAAGCAACGATGGGCTCATAGGCATGTCCATTTGCACCACTCCTGGTAAACTCACCAATGATCTCTGCTTCCAGCTGGTACTCCATGGTTCCCGGCTCTGCCCTCTCTAATACTTTTAAAAAGGCCGATCGGGTGATCCGGGTTGCCTTCTTTATCTCCTCCACCTCCTCCGTCTCCTTCACCATTCTTAACCGGGTGATGTGGGGAGAGAGGGGTGCGAAATCCTGATCATTCTCAAACATCTCCTTTTGATCGGCATATACCATCGAGGCACCAGGCAGTACCAGTTTAAGAAATGCATCCACTTCATCCGCCCACCTGATCTCTCTGATACCAGATAGCGATTCAGCCTCCTTCCGGGTAAGAGAGGGGCCTGACCATAGTTCCGATCTTGCCGTTGTTTTTGGGATAAAAAGTGTCTCTCTCAGGGAGGGATCAGCATGATGAGGGCATAGAACCAGAATACACTCTTCCAGATTAATTCCTGTGAGGTAGAAAAAATCTGATCCCTGTCGAAAAGGGTAAAATTGATCTCCATTCCGGGGCATACGCTTTGCTGACATAATCACCGCCAAGGAACCGGAAGCAAGCGATCCGGCCATCTTTTCACGGTTACGAATAAAGAGGGAAGCAGGAATTGGAGTCGACTTCATTAGCAAAATGTGGTTTTCGTCGCAACAATTTTTAAGTACCTGTTGTAAGAAATGAAAATAAAGAAATGCGAAGAAATAGAAAATCTTATATTTGTTCTATATCCTTGTGCAATTTAAGTAACTTATTTTAATTGTAATCTTATGTCCGGAATTTTCACCTCTTCCATTGGGAAGAAATTAATGATGTCGCTGGCAGGTATTTTTCTGATCACCTTCCTGCTGGTACACCTGGGAATCAATCTCCTTATTATCATTTTTGACGATCCCATGGTTTTTAACAAGGTAGCACATTTTATGGGTAAAAATATCCTGATCAAGATCTTTGAAATTGTACTGTTCGGAGGTATACTTTTGCATGTGATTTATGCATTGATTCTCCAGATCCAGAATTGGATTGCCCGACCCCGGAGATACAGCAAAAGCAACTACTCCAACACATCGTTCTTTTCCAAGTTTATGATCCATACCGCTATAATTACACTGGTATTCCTGGGTATCCATATGGCAGATTTCTATATTAAGGCAAAACTTGGTCACGCCTTAGAAATTGAGGTGGATGGGGTTTTTTACCACGATTTTGCCACTGAAATGCTGGATAAGTTTAAAATACTGCCCTTTGTAATCTTTTATATCGCTGCATTTATTTTCCTGGGATTTCACCTGATCCATGGATTTCAGTCGGCCTTTAAAACACTGGGGCTCGATAATAAGAAATATACTCCAATCATACAGGCACTGGCCACCCTTTATACTGTGGTTATTGTGGGTGGATTCACCATCATCCCCCTGTTGATCTACTTCAAGTAAACACAACAACTATTAAATATGGCTAAGCTTCAATCCCGCACACCTGACGGACCTTTGGCAGATAAATGGTCCAGCTACAAATCGAATCAAAACCTGGTCAACCCGGCAAACAAGCGTAAACTTGACGTGATCGTGGTGGGAACCGGTCTTGCTGGAGCCTCTGCGGCAGCCTCTTTGGCTGAAATGGGCTTTAAAGTAAAGTCTTTCTGCTATCAGGACAGTCCCAGGCGTGCACACAGCATTGCTGCCCAGGGAGGAATTAACGCAGCCAAAAACTATCAGAACGATGGGGATAGCATCTATCGCCTCTTCTTCGATACCATTAAGGGAGGGGACTACCGTTCCAGGGAGGCCAATGTGTACAGGCTAGCAGAGGTAAGTAACCAGATCATTGATCAATGTGTGGCACAGGGTGTACCCTTTGCCCGGGAATACGGCGGAACCCTTGATAATCGCTCCTTCGGAGGAGCTCTTGTCTCCAGAACCTTCTATGCAAGGGGGCAAACCGGCCAGCAGTTGCTCCTGGGGGCCTACCAGTCCCTGAGTAGGCAGATTAAGAAGGGCAATGTGGAGATGTATCCCCGAATGGAGATGTATAACCTGGTGGTTGTGGATGGCATAGCCAGGGGGATTATCGGAAGAGATGTAATCACCGGTAAACTTGAAAGATTTAGTGCACATGCAGTTGTGTTGGCTTCGGGAGGATACGGGAATGTATTTTTCCTCTCCACCATGGCCATGGGCGCAAATGCAAGTGCTGCCTGGCAATGTTATAAGAAAGGTGCTCTCTTTGGAAATCCCTGTTATGTTCAGATCCACCCCACCTGTATCCCGGTCCACGGCGATGCACAGTCAAAGCTGACTCTCATGAGTGAGAGTCTCAGAAATGACGGGCGCATCTGGGTTCCCAAAAATAAAGAGGACGCTGTAAAAGTTCAGAAGGGAGAAATGCGAGGTAAAGATATTCCTGAAGAGGATCGGGACTATTACCTGGAGCGCCGGTATCCTGCCTTTGGTAACCTGGTTCCCAGGGATGTGGCCTCCAGGGCTGCCAAGGAGAGGTGCGATGCCGGGCATGGTGTTAACTCCTCCGGTCTGGCTGTTTTCCTCGATTTTCAAGACGCCATTCAAAGATTGGGTAGAGATGTGATCGAAGCCAAATATGGCAACCTCTTCCAGATGTACGAAAAGATCACAGATGATAATCCTTATGAGTTACCCATGATGATCTATCCTGCCATACACTATTCCATGGGTGGCATATGGGTGGATTACGAACTGCAAACTACCATTCCGGGACTGTTTGCCACCGGCGAATCGAATTTCTCCGATCACGGCGCTAACCGTCTGGGAGCTTCGGCGTTGATGCAGGGACTGGCCGATGGATACTTTGTTCTTCCCTACACCATTCAGAATTTTCTGGCCGGTGAGATCAATACGCCCCGTTTTAATACCGATAGTCCCGAGTTTGAGGCGGCTGAAACGGAAGTGAATGATCAACTGGAGAAGTTGATGGCAGTTAAAGGCAATCATTCGGTGGATACACTGCACAAAAGATTGGGAAAGATCATGTGGGATCATGTGGGAATGGCAAGGAATGATGAGGGTCTTAAGAATGCCCAAGAAGAGATACGGGACTTAAAGGAAGAATTCTGGAACAATGTGAAGATCCCGGGTGAGCTGAATGATTTAAATCCCGAATTACAGAAAGCCAGCAGGCTGGCCGACTACCTGGAACTGGGAGAATTGATGGCCATAGATGCACTGAACAGGACAGAGTCGTGCGGGGGGCATTTCAGGGAAGAGTATCAGACTGGTGAAGGAGAAGCTCTTCGGAATGACAAAGATTTTACCTATGTGGCCGCATGGGAATATGCTGGTGATGACAAGGATCCAAAGCTTCATAAAGAAGTCCTTGACTTTAAATTCATCGAAGTAAAACAAAGAAATTACAAATAACAGAAGAATTGCCATGAACCTGAAACTGAAAATCTGGCGTCAGAGAGATCCCAATACCCGGGGGAAGTTTGTTAACTACAAATTGAACGATATTTCACCCGAAAGTTCATTCCTCGAGATGATTGATGTCCTGAACGAAGAGTTGATCACTAAAAATGAAGAGCCCATTGTATTTGATGACGATTGCAGGGAAGGAATTTGCGGTGCCTGTGGAATGTATATCAATGGCAGGCCCCATGGTCCTGACTCACTTATCACCGTATGCCAGCTCCACATGCGAAAGTTTAAAGATGGCGATACCATTGTTATAGAGCCCTGGCGTGCCCGTGCATTTCCGGTAATTCGAGACCTGATGGTGGACAGATCCGCGTTCGACACCCTGATCCAGGAGGCGGGCTTTGTTTCCGTAAATACGGGAAGTGCACCTGATGCAAACAGCATCCCGGTGGCTAAAAAGTATGCAGATCTCTCCATGGATGCAGCTTCATGTATCGGTTGCGGAGCCTGTGTAGCTGCCTGCAAGAATGCATCAGCCATGCTCTTCGTCGGAGCCAAAGTTTCGCATCTTACCCTGCTTCCCCAGGGGAATGTGGAAGCTGAAGATCGCGTACTAAAAATGGTGGCAAAAATGGATGAGCTTGGTTTTGGTAATTGCACCAACACCGGAGCCTGTGAGGCCGAGTGTCCCAAAGGTATCACCCTGACTAACATCGCAAGGCTGAACCGGGAGTATTACAAGGCGACCGTATAATATTTTCCTATTTGGCATTCATAGTCTCTTCCACATCATCCACAGTTTTGGGAATGGGAGTCCCCAGCACCCGGCTTCCGGTTTTGGTGATCAGCACATCATCTTCGATGCGGACACCACCAAAATCGAGGTAAGAGTCGACCTTATCATAGTTTATGAACTGTTCGAATTTCTTCTCAGACTTCCACTGTCCAATGAGAGCCGGAATAAAATAACAACCCGGTTCATTGGTCATCACAAAACCAGTCTCCAGTTCCCTGCCCATTCGCAGATATGCAAGACCAAACTGATCGCTTCTCTTAATGGCATCGGAGTAGCCCACATAATTCTCACCCAGTCCCTCCATATCATGTACATCCAGACCCAGCATATGACCCAATCCATGTGGGAAAAACAGCGCATGTGCACCAGCAGCAACAGCCTCTTCCATATCGCCCTTCATAATGCCCAGATCCTTTAACCCGTTTGCAATAATTTTGGCAGCCATCAGATGTACCGCCCGGTAGGTGCGGCCAGGAATAGATTCCGGAATGGTGTCGGTATTGGCCTTCAGCACAAGGTTATAGATATCTTTTTGCCTGCTTGAAAATTTTCCACCCACAGGGAAGGTCCTGGTTATATCGCTTGCATAACACATGGAGGTTTCAGCCCCTGCATCACAAACCACCATCCTTCCATCCACCAGTTCATTACCATGGTAATGATTGTGTAAAATCTGTCCATTCATGCTTAGGATTACCGGGAACGAAACAGGTCCGCCATGGGCCAGGGCGATTCCTTCAATAGAACCGGAAAGCTCACGTTCAAAGTTCCCGGCAAAACCCATTTTCATAGCTGTCGTATGCATAATCCCAGCCACATCCACTGCCTTTTCTATCTCAGCAATTTCATAAGAATCCTTCACTGCCCTGAGTTTTACCACAGCCCCGATCAAAGACTCTGAATGAAAGGAAGAGACCTCTTCGCAACTCACCCCCATATACCCGGCAAGTGAGATAATCTGATCTCCCCGGTAGGCGGGGAGCATATGAATCTTTCGGCCCGATTGAATGGCTTTTTGCAATACCGAAGCCAGTGCTGCAAGAGTATCACTTGTATCAGTAGCCACATCGTCAGCCAGTTCGCTTACACTGGGTTGATCACCCATCCATATTATATCACCCATTGTAAAGTTGTCCCCATACAATGTATCTTTACCTGAATCCACATCACACACTCCATAGAACCCGGGCTTATTAATGCCAAAGAAATAGAGGAAGCTGCTATCCTGTCTGAAATGGTAGGTATTGGACTTATAATTCATTGCACTCTCTTCATTGCCGGGAAACAGAATTAATCCTTCACCCACCAAATCTCTAAGGAATTTTCTTCTTTGCCAGTAGACCTCTTTTGGGAACATAACTTTGCTATTTAATTGTTAATGATTTCATTTGGAGCCTCTAAAAGTAGTTTCAATTTTTGACAAACGGTCAAAAAGCACATTTTAATGAAGCGAATTTTATAGGTTATGCACCATCAGGATCACTAATTTAACAAAAGAACACTATTTCTATTATCAATATGTAACCTTTTCATAACCAAAGCGTAAAAAAATGCGAATAGAGTTGCACAGTAAAGTAATATTCTTATATTCGCAGTCTAAGCCACGATTGTCAACCTTTTATCAACAATTTTACTAACATGCCCTATCGCCGCCTTCCAAACACTGACTCTGCTCGTTTAAAGTCGCTTAAGTCAGCTCATGTTAAGGGTAAGGACCTCCCTCCATTTAAACTGGCCTTCAGTCCAAGCTCTTTTATGAAAATGCAGTCAGTGCTGCCACTTTTTGAAAATACAATTTACGAACATAAGAACTCCCTGAACATCCAGGCAGAAAAAAACAAAGAGTATCAGAATCGCCTGAAGAAAGTCAGGCTCTACATTTCCCATTTTATCCAGGTGGTGAATATGGCCATTTCCCGTGGCGAACTGAATTCGCAGTGCCGGGTAGACTTCGGGTTGGAGTCATATGAAAAAAGAGTTCCTCAGTTGAATTCTGAGGAAGAGCTGCTTGAGTGGGGAGAGAAGTTGATTGAAGCGGAACGTAAAAGGCGTATGAAAGGTCTTAATCCCATTACAAATCCAACCATTGCCGTTGTCAAGGTTCATTACGACAAATTCCTGGAGTACTATAATTACCAGAAGAGCCTGAAGAAGAGAAGTCAGCGTGCACAGGAACAGTTAAATGAAATGAGGGCACAGGTGGATCTGGTAATCCAGCAGGTCTGGAATGAGGTGGAGGACACCTTTGGAGACCTCCCTGAAGAGATGCGAAGGGATAAGGCCTCCGATTACGGACTGGTCTACGTATTCAGGAAGAACGAATTAAGCAATGCTAATGTTTTTCAGACCTCCCGTATAGAGGGGGTTGGTTAGAATATCCTCCTGTCCGGTAATACCACAACATTGCAAAGAAAGCGAACACCAATAAGCTTATAAAGGCTGCCATGGGCATCATGGTACTGGTGCCAATCTCCTCCAGCATATCGTCTGCACTCCCCCTGGAATTAAAGTAATAGTATATAACTCCCATGGCATTATTAACAAAATGGGCCAGTATCGGATACCAGATGGAACGTCCGTACAGCATCAGGTAACCCAGCAACAGGCCAAGAATGAACCTGGGCAGAAAAGAGAAAAACTGAAAGTGAAATGCACTGAAAAGGAGGGCTGTGAGGAGAATGGCCAGGTGAACATTCTTTACCATCCCGAAAAACAATCTCTGTAGCACTCCCCTGAAAATCAACTCCTCTCCCACTGCGGCTATTATTCCTATCATCAGCAGGTTCACGAGCAATCCTGTGAGGGTTCGGGTAGCTGTAAAAGCCAGCATAATTTCCTCGGCCTCCCCTTCCATCATTCTCAGGAAACGATCCACTGCTTTAATGGGAAATTCCATTCTCAGGTTAATCTCTGCCATATAGTTGATAAAAGGGATGATGGCAATCATCATAAGAATGGTGAGAAACAGGGGAACCGCACCTGCCGGATCCCGAAAGCGGTAATATGAGAAAAGATCTCCTTCAAAGAGATAAGAGAAAAGAAAAGCAGGAATGATAAAGGTCCCAATGGAGCCAAGGATTTGAATTAGCTTCGAGGCTGCCACATACTTTGGGTCATCGAAGGCACCCAGTGAAAGGATCTCTGAAAAACGAAAACCGTAGATCCAGCCAGCCACGAAAGCACCAAAAAACTGGAACATCAATCCCAATATAAAAAGGATTACAATTGTAAAAAGGAATTTCTCTGCAGGTCTCAATCCGGCAAGTAATGCTTTCTTCGGCACGAATTTTTGTATTTTTGAGGCGAATTAGAAGCACAAAGAAAGTAATTTGAAAGTTTACTTCCTACATTAATTGAGCATTATGCGAATTGCCGATCTTGAGCTGGGTCATCGCCCCCTTTTCCTTGCACCAATGGAAGATATCACCGACCCTTCCTTCAGGTACCTGTGTAAAAAGTTCGGGGCAGATGTGATGTATACCGAGTTTATTTCGTCCGACGGTTTGATCAGGGATGGAGCCAAGAGTGTTAAAAAACTAGACATATTTGACTATGAAAGGCCCATGGGGATTCAGTTATATGGTCATATTGTTGAGTCGATGGTGGAAGCCACCTACCGTGCACTTGAATCAAAACCCGAGATGATCGATCTCAACTATGGGTGCCCGGTTCGGAAAATTGCCAACCGGGGAGCGGGAGCCGGAATGCTGGGTAATATTCCTCTGATGATGGAGATGACCAGGGCCATTGTAGAGGCCTCGACCGTACCTGTCACTGTAAAGACACGGCTGGGATGGGACGACCAGAACAGGATTATTGTAGAAGTGGCCGAGCAGTTACAGGACCAGGGAATAAGTGCTCTTACCATCCATGGACGAACCAGGGCACAGATGTATAAAGGGAAGTCCGACTGGACCCTCATAAGGAAAGTGAAGGAGAACCCAAGAATGAAGATCCCCATCATTGGGAATGGCGATATCACGTCACCAGGGGAAGCCGGGGAGGCCTTTGACAAATTTGGTGTGGATGGAATAATGATTGGCAGGGCCGCAGTGGGAAAACCCTGGTTGTTCAGACATGTGAAACACTATCTTACCACCGGTGAATTGTTACCGGAACCCACAGTTTCAGAAAAGGTGGATATGGCCAAGCTTCAGTTTTCCAAATCGCTTGAAATAAAGGCCGAACCAGTGGGGATTTACGAAATGCGCCGCCACTTCTCCAACTACTTTAAGGGACTGCCCCACTTCAAAGAGATGCGACTGAAGCTACTTACTACAATGGATGTGGAGGATATCTTCGGGCAACTGGAACAGATCCGGGAAACCTATGGCGATCATCGTCCTATGCTAGATGGGGGATTCTGGGACAAAGGATAGTCCAGGTTGTAATGAAGGCCCCTGCTCTCTTTCCTGGCATGTGCCATCTTTATCACCAGGTAACCCACGTTGATCAGATTCCGCAACTGGCAAATTCTCAATGAAACTTTAGATTTCTTATAAAGGGCTTCGGTCTCCCGATAAATAATCTCCAGCCTGGCCGTAGCTCTTTCGAGCCGAAGATCGGAACGTACAATCCCCACATAATTGGTCATAATCTGCTTTAACTCTTTTAGGTTCTGCGTAATCAATACCATCTCTTCGGGATGGGTGGTACCCGTAACGTCCCAATCAGGAATCTGACTGGCCAATTCATAACCGGGAGCATTTTTCATCGCATGCCGGGCAGCCCTGTCGGCAAATACAATGGCCTCAACCAATGAGTTTGAAGCCAGTCGGTTGGCCCCATGCAATCCTGTGGATGAGACTTCACCCACCGCATAGAGTCTTTTAATCCCGGTCTGAGCATCCATATCCACTTTGATTCCGCCACATTGGTAATGGGCAGCCGGAACAACCGGGATCATATCTTTAGCTATATCTATGCCCAATGACAGACATTTTTCAGTGATGTTGGGAAAATGTTCCTTCAAGGCCTTTTCCTCCAGATGGGTGACATCCAGATAGACAAAATCATGTCCATGGATCTTCATCTCATTGTCGATGGCCCTGGCCACAATATCCCTGGGTGCAAGACTCCCACGTTCATCATATTTGTTCATGAACTTCTCCCCAAGCTGGTTCTTCAACAACCCTCCATAACCCCTCATGGCCTCGGTAATAAGAAAGGAGGGTGTCTCACCCGGATTGAAAAGAGATGTGGGGTGGAACTGAACAAATTCCATGTTTTCGATGATCCCTTTGGCCCGGTATACCATGGCAATTCCATCGCCTGTTGCTATGGGCGGATTGGTGGTGGTTGAATAGAGGTGACCGGCACCCCCCGATGCCAGTAAAGTTGTTTTTGAAAGAATTTTGATCACCTGTTCGGTTTCAAGATTCAGTACATAAGCCCCGTAACACTCAATATCGGTCATGTGACGCTTCACCAGCTTACCCTGATGGTGCTGGGTAATCAGGTCCACCGCAAAGTGGTTCTCAAGCAGGTCAATCCGGGAATGTTGCCGGACCTGGGCAGAGAGAGCCCGTTGAATCTCCTGTCCGGTATTATCCTTGTGGTGGAGAATCCTGTACTCTGAGTGTCCTCCCTCTCTGGCCAGGTCATATTTACCACTGGATTGTTTATCAAAATTGGTGCCCCATTGGATCAGTTCATGGATCTGGGCCGGACCTTCCTCCACCACCATTCTAACTACCTCTTCGTTACACAGGTAATCGCCTGCCACAAGGGTGTCCTCCACATGCTTCTCCAGACTGTCGGGTTCATAGGTAACCGCCGCAATCCCACCCTGTGCATAGCGGGTATTGGTCTCTTCCAGTTCCGATTTTGTAATCAGGCACACCGTTCCATGCTGTGCCACCTTAAGTGCGTAACTTAATCCGCCCAATCCCGATCCAATGACCAGGAAATCATACTGTTTCTCCATAATGCTCTTACTGAAATCTATTACAAATATAAAAAAAGCTTAAGAGAATGTTTTTAATTCTGCTAATTTTGAATGATATGATCAAGCTAGTGACCATCGTGGGTGCAAGGCCCCAATTTATTAAGGCAGCAGCTCTGAGCAGAGTAATCAGGGATGAATTCAGCCATGCGGTGACCGAAATCATCGTACATACCGGTCAGCATTACGATCCCTCCATGTCGGATGTGTTCTTCCGGGAGATGCAGATCCCCGAGCCCGGATACAACCTGGGAATCGGGTCCGATACACACGGCATTCAAACCGGAAAAATGATTGAGGGCATTGAAGAGGTAATTCTAAAGGAAAAGCCCCATGGAGTGGTCGTTTACGGAGATACCAATTCCACACTGGCTGGTGCCCTGGCTGCATCCAAGTTACATATCCCTGTGATTCATATTGAAGCCGGATTGCGTTCATTTAACAAGCAGATGCCCGAAGAGATAAACCGGATCACAGCAGACCATGTGAGTACTTTACTCTTCTCACCCACCACCACCGGTCTGGAGAACCTGAAAAATGAGGGCATCATACACAGTGAAGAACCTCCCTATTCCTTCGACCGGCAGGGGGTATTTCACTGTGGCGACCTTATGTATGACAATACACTCTTTTTCAGCAAAATGGCTGCAGAATCATCCTCCATACTTACGGACCTCGACCTTAAGGGGAAGCCCTTTATACTGGCCACTGTACACCGGCCTGCTAACACAGATGATTCATCCAATCTAAGGAGTATCCTGGCAGCCTTAAACACCATCTCCATAGAAACAGGATTCCCGGTAATTCTTCCCCTCCATCCGCGTACCACTGCCATTGTGGAGAGATTAAAGGCTGAAAATGTCCCCGAGTTGAATGCTCCTTCGAGTCAGTTGCATTTGATCCCGGCAGTTTCATTTATGGATATGCTCAACCTGGAATCGGGAGCCCGGGTGATTCTCACCGATTCGGGTGGCGTACAGAAGGAGGCCTGGTTTATGGAGAAACCCGTGGTGGTGTTGCGGAATGAAACAGAATGGGTGGAAATCATCAGCTCGGGGAACGGATCGCTCACAGGTGCTTCCACTGAAAAGATCATCCAGGCCACCCTTAAATACCTGGAGGCTCCCCCCCAACATTTCCCCCCTCTTTTTGGAAATGGCCAGGCTGCCCGCGAAATATTGAAGGTGCTTACTACCACCCGGTGGATGTAACTCACATTTTTACTCCTGTTTATTGCCCTATTTACATTTGGCTGATGTACTTTTGTGATTCTTACATTTTTAACTAATAATTGAGTTTATGGCCCAGGAGGATCTATTTAAGAAGTTGGTTGCACACTGCAAGGAATACGGTTTTGTTTTCCAGTCCAGTGAAATCTATGACGGACTTGCCGCAGTGTATGATTATGGCCAGTATGGAGTGGAGTTAAAGAATAACATTAAGAAGTATTGGTGGGACTCTCTGGTATTGCTTCACGAAAATGTGGTTGGACTGGATTCGGCCATATTTATGCACCCCACCATCTGGAAGGCTTCGGGTCATGTGGATGCTTTCAATGATCCACTGATTGATAATAAAGATTCAAAGAAAAGATACAGGGCCGATGTGCTCATCGAAGAGCAGATGGCCAAATACGAAGGCAAAATAAATAAAGAAGTAGAAAAAGCCAGAAAGCGTTTTGGAGATACCTTTGACGAGGATCAGTTCCGCGCCACCAATCCAAGGGTGCTGGCCAACCAGGAAAAATTGGATGCCCTTCATGGCCGTTTTGTAAAAGCTTTGAATGATTCGGACCTGGATGAACTAAGGCAGATCATTGTAGATCAAGAGATTGCATGTCCCGTATCGGGTTCCAGAAACTGGACCAATGTAAGGCAGTTCAACCTGATGTTCTCCACCGATATGGGATCTACCTCTGAAAGTTCAAATAAGATTTACCTGCGCCCCGAAACTGCCCAGGGCATCTTTGTTAACTACCTCAACGTACAGAAGTCGGGACGAATGAAAATTCCATTTGGCATCGCGCAGATCGGGAAAGCGTTCCGAAATGAGATTGTGGCCAGGCAGTTTATCTTTCGGATGAGGGAGTTTGAACAGATGGAGATGCAATTCTTCGTTCCGCCGGGAACCGAGCTTGAGTGGTTTGAACACTGGAAGCAGCATCGCATGAAGTGGCACCGTACACTGGGGTTTGGCGACGATATGTACCGCTTCCACGATCACGATAAGCTGGCCCATTATGCCAATGCAGCTACAGATATTGAGTTCAAGTTCCCATTCGGCTTTAAAGAGGTGGAGGGAATCCACTCCAGGACCGATTTCGACCTGGAAAGTCACCAGGAGTATTCAGGGAAGAAACTTCAGTATTTCGATCCGGAAACCAACAAGAATTATGTGCCCTATGTGGTGGAAACATCCATAGGAGTGGACCGGATGTTCCTGCAGATTATCTCTGCAGCCTATACCGAAGAGACCCTCAAAAAAGAGGACGGTTCCACAGATTCGAGGGTGGTAATGAAGCTTCCTTCTGCACTTGCCCCTGTTAAACTTGCGGTCTTCCCACTCACCAAAAAAGATGGTTTGCCCGAAAAGGCAAGGACCATCTTAAATGAAATGAAGTTTGAATTCAATTGTCAGTACGAAGAGAAAGATTCTATCGGGAAACGTTACAGACGTCAGGATGCTATCGGAACGCCCTATTGCATCACAGTGGATCACCAGACCCTGGAAGACGATACCGTAACCATTCGCTACAGAGATACCATGGAACAGGAACGGGTTAACATTACCAGCCTGCTGCAGATCATTAAAGAGAAGGTGAATATGAGCAACCTGCTGAGGCAACTCTAATTGTTGGTTGCATTGAAAAAGGTCCTGATCATAACCTATTATTGGCCGCCCAGTGGAGGGGCGGGGGTTCAGAGATGGTTGAAATTTACCAAGTACCTTCCGGAGTTTGGTTGGGAGCCCATTATCCTGACGGTCCAACCCGAAGATGCAAGCTATCCCCTGCTTGATACAACACTGGAAGATGAGGTGCGCGAAGGAATAAGGGTGATTAAAACCCCCAGCCGGGAGATCTATAAATTGTACCAGAAGTTCACCGGTGCTGAAAACATTCCCAGTGCAGGATTTGCCAATGAGAAGAGCAACTCCTTTAAGCACAAAATAGCCAAGTTCATTCGGGGTAATTTTTTTATTCCCGATCCGCGGAGAGGATGGAACAGGTATGCAACCCGGGAGGCCATGAAGATCCTGGCTGAAGAGAAGGATATTCAATGCATAATTACATCCAGTCCCCCGCACTCTACCCAGTTGATCGGACTGAAGTTGCAAAAGAGATTTTCTATCCCCTGGCTGGCAGACCTGAGGGACCCCTGGACCGATATTTTTTATTACGAGAAGCTCTATACTACTTTGCCTGCACATTGGCTGAACCTGATGCATGAAAAGAGAGTCCTGAAAAATGCTGATCGAATTATTGTTGTCGGTCCTTTTCTAAAAAAAATGATCGAAAAAAAATATGGAGTTGATCGCAAGAAGGTTCAGGTAGTGGTCAATGGTTTCGATGAAGATGATTTTAGCAATATTCCGGATCAGGAGGAGACAGATTCCTCGCTCACTTATGTGGGTACATTGTCGGATCAATATCCCATTGATAGCCTTGTTGAGACATTTTATAACTTGATCGGGGAAAATCCTGAGATGAAGTTCCGCTTTGTAGGTTCAGTATCTTCTAATTCCAGAAAAGCACTGAGCCGTATCCCTGAAAAAAATATTGAATACATCCCACATGTTAGTCATGTGGAAGCCATCAGGTACATGAGGCAATCCGGTGCATTGTTGCTGATTATCCCGGATCACTCTTCGGGCGAAGGCATTTTGACCGGCAAGCTTTTTGAATACCTGGCCTCCGGAAGACCCATTGTGGGCATTGGACCTGTGGACGGTGATGCCGCCAGTGTGATTCGGGAATGTGGCGCTGGCGAAATGGTTGGGTATACCGACAAGGTAAGACTTAAGGCCGTGCTAACAGAATGGATTCAAGGCCATCATAAAGGGAAACCCTCTAAAACACCTTCCGGGGCCTCGGCCTACTCTCGCAGGAATATGACTGCCAGGATAGTAGATCTACTTAATCAATTAAACCAGGTTGTATGAAAATTTTAATGGTACTGGAGTCCGATTTCCCTCCCGATATCAGGGTAGAAAACGAGATACTGGCCCTGGTCAATGCCGGGCATGAAATGCACATCGCCTGCTACAGCCATAAAAAACAGTTTGAGGTTCCGGGTGACCTGCCATATACCATCCATAAAACCTACATTCCTCCCCTTGTTTACAAAGTTAGTGTTGGTGCACTTAAATCCGAAATCTATTTCAATTTTTGGAGGAAAGTACTGAAGGGTCTGTTCAGCAAAATCACCTTTGATGCGATCCATATCCATGATCTTCCCCTGGCTAAAGTGGGTTATGAAACAGGTAGGAAACAGGGTATCCCTTTTACACTGGATCTCCATGAAAACTGGCCGGCACTGCTCTCAATTTCTAAACATACCAATACCATGCTTGGGAAAAGGCTGAGTTCCAGAAGTCAGTGGGAGGAATATGAAAAAAAATATGTGTCACTGGCCGATAAAGTGATCGTAGTGGTGGATGAAGCCAAAGAAAGAATTAGTGGGCTGGGTGTTGATCCATCCAGGATCTATATAGTCTCAAACACCATTAATCCTGCTTATTTCGATTTCCCTGAACAGGAAAAGGATGGTGAGTATATTACCATGGTATATGGAGGAGGAATCAATTATCACAGGGGATTGCAAACAGTGATTGAGGCCCTGCCGGAAATTGCTGCACAGATTCCCAATATCAGGGTCTGGCTCATTGGAAAAGGCAGCTATGTAAAAATCTTGAAAAAGCAGGCGTCTGAGCTTGGTGTGGACAGATATATTGAATTTTTTGACTGGATGCCTTTAAAGGAACTTCTGAAACGTGTAAGTCAAGCAGACATTGCACTCATTCCTCATATTAAATCCGCACACACCGACTCCACCATCCCTCATAAACTTTTCCAGTATATGTATGCTGGTATCCCTACACTGGCATCCGATTGTGATCCGCTTCAGCGAATTCTTCTCGAAACATCTACCGGTGCAATCTTCAAAGATCAGGATCCTAAAAATTTTGCATCCCTGCTGTTCAAGCTGTTGCAAGATTCTTATTTCAGGGAACGTATTCCTGAAAATGGCAAAATGTGGGTAGAAAAAAAGTACAACTGGGACGCAGACGCAGCAGTGCTCGTTTCGATGTATCAATAAATTCAAAGGATCCGGCCAGGCTATCTTTTACCTGTTCGGCTTAATCAGGTTGAAGGCCCATCTCACGATCGAATTCGCCTCAGCTGAAATCCCGGTCATATAAATGAACCCCGAAAAAACAATGGCGATAAATGCACTTCTGAGAACCAGGTCGGGCCAGAATGCCATCTCAGGGATCAGATAATTTAAAGCGAGGGTTCCCCCGGCAATCAATGTGATAATCGGTATGGCGACTGAGTAGGGCTGAAAACCAAATTTCCACTTTAAAAAGGTAAACTTCACGATGGTGAGGATAAAGGTCGACACCAGTGAGGCCAGTGCTGCACCGGGCATACCCAGCACAGGAATAAACAGTATATTGGTTGAGACGATCAGAATAATAAAGAGAATCATCCAGTAATTCTGATACCTGTAATAGGCAGATGTTCCGATGATATGCATGCTCACCCCCGACAGCATATTCAGTACATTTGCCAGTCCGATGAAGATGATCACTCCCCTGCCGCTCCCAAACTCCTCAGGTAAAATCTGAAATATATTTCCCAGGTTTGCTACCAGTAAAATGAAGAGTAATCCCCCCACAATATACTGATTCAGGCAGCTTTTTCTGTATATGGATGCGATGTTGGCCACATCGTTGTCCTTCCATGATTGTGCCAGGAGTGTTACCGATATCTTGCTGAGTGCCCGGGAAGGCAGGATGATCAAAGTTCCAAAATAGAATGCAATAGAATATATTCCTGCAGCCGATAATCCCAGGTATTCGGTGATCATGTATTTATCAATGTTGACCAGCGCAACACCACTCATTCCGGCAATGATTCCAAAAATCGCTACATCGATCATCTGCTTCCTCATGGATTTATCGATAAAGGCAAGGTTCGGCCTCAAGGAGAGCTTACCTGTTAAATACAGATACAGAGAGATCATGAGTGGTGGAATTCCCAGGATAGCTACAAAAAGGTATAAGTATGTCTGGAAGGAAATAAGATCAAAGTGAAACAATAAAATAATAGCCAGATTTCCCAATCTGACCACTATTTCCCGTAAGAAGGTGCCAAAGGTAGCATTATACAAAACCCGGTTATAGGAGTCCATTAATGTATGGACCAGCAGGAACAGGATAAGCGGAATAAGCAAATCTATGTATTGAGTAAACAGAGCCGATTTCTCAATATTTCTGTCGATCAGGAGGTCTCTTAAAAAATAGTAGACAATCAACACCACAAGAAAACCAACCAGGCCAACCATTGTCTGAATGAACAGGAACCCGTTATGTTTGTTCTTATCGGAACGGAAGTAGGGAAACAATCTCGCTGTCACGCTATTGAACCCGAGTGTTCCCAGCTGTACAAATATGGTGGCCATTGAAACAAGTACCTGGGTAAGGCCAATCTGGTCCAGTGTAAAAATCTTGGGTGCAAGGATAGCCAGGTTGAGAAATCCCAGGCAAGCCCCTACATATAAATATATGGATCCTTTGATGGATTGTCTTTGAATAATTCCCATCGGATGAATAATCCTGGTGCAAAAAACATTATTTTTACCTGCTCACAAATGTACTAATCATTTCTGTTATGAACATTAAGTTTAGCTTCCCCAAGTTAATTCCCTATCTCTCAGCTATAATCCTGTTTCTGGTCATTTCATTCGCCTATTTCCCGGAAGTACTGGATGGAAAGCAGCTGGGAGGCCATGACAATGCAAACTTCAAGGGCATGGCCCGGGAAATGATCGATTACAGGGAAGAGACCGGGAAAGAAGCCCTGTGGACCAACAGCATGTTCAGCGGAATGCCGGGCTATATGATCAGCACCAATTACAACGGCAATAAACTGCGTTTTCTGGACAGATTACTGCAGGCAGGACCCAGACCGGTTAGCTTTGTCTTTCTCTATCTCATTGGGTTCTTCGTATTGCTTATATCCATTCGCATGAATCCCTGGCTTGCCATTGCAGGAGCTATAGCCTTTGCCTTCTCTTCATACAACTTTGTGATCCTGGCTGCAGGCCATAATACCAAGGCCATTGCCATAGGATACATGGCTCCTGTGATTGCCGGGGTCCTGGTGTCATTCAGAGGAAAAAGGTTGCTTGGAGCGGCACTAACGGGGATTGCACTGGCACTTCAAATCAGAGCAGGGCACCTGCAGATTACCTACTACACCCTGATCATTGTATTTGTTTTCGGGCTATTCCAGCTCTATTTTGCGATCAAAGAAAAATACATAAAGGATCTGCTTGTCACCATCGCCTTTTTGCTTGTTGCAGTGGGCTTCAGTGTGACCAGCAACTCGGCCAGGCTCTGGACCGCCATGGAATATAGCAAGTACACCATGCGAAGTCCGTCTGAACTCACCCTGGAGGAGGGTGACAAAACCACAGGGCTTACAAAAAGTTATGCAACCCGCTGGAGTTATGGCCTCGATGAGACTTTTTCCCTTCTGATTCCAGGGTTTAAGGGCGGAAGCAGTAACGGATCACTTACTGAGAAATCCGAGACCTATGCATTGTTTGCCCAAAGTAATCCATCCCAGGCCAGGGAGGTAATCAAAAACCTGCCGCTCTACTGGGGGGGGCAGGCCTCCACTGCCGGCAACATCTATGTGGGAGCCATCGTGGTTTTCCTCTTTATACTGGGTATGTTTATAGTGGATCGCAAAATAAAGTGGTGGCTCTTTACAGTTACCGTTCTGGGGATCATGCTGGCATGGGGTAAAAACCTGATGTTCCTGACCGAATTCTTTTTGGACCATGTGCCCGGCTACAACAAATTCCGAACCGTGAGCATGACCCTGGTGATCCCTGGCCTGGCTATGCCCGTACTGGCTATGATTGCCCTTAACAAGGTACTGTTTGGCGAATTGGATAAAAAGAAGTTTTTCAACGCCCTGAAATGGTCTGCAGGTATAGCCGGAGGAGTCGCGCTGCTCTTTGCCCTTCTGCCCGACCTGGCAGGGAATTTTGTTTCTGCCAATGACAGCAGTTACCAGGAGGCCCTACAGGAAACCTTGCAGGCCGACCGCAGAACCCTGCTTCGCACCGATGCTTTTCGTTCTTTACTCTTCATTGGGCTGGCAGCGGGGGTGATCCTCCTTTTTAAGATGCAGAAGATCAAGGTAAATGTGGCAATTGCACTAATTGCAGTACTCTTCCTGGCCGACATGTGGCCAGTGAATAAGCGTTACCTGAACAAGGAGTATTTTTCAAATAAGCGCCAGGCTCAGCAACCCTTTACTCCGTCGGCTGCCGATCAGTTTATCATGAACGAGCCCGGTTACAACAACAGGGTGCTGAACCTTACTGTATCTATTTTCCAGGATGCATCCACTTCATTTTTTCACCCCTCCCTGGGAGGTTACCATGGAGCCAAAATGCGCCGTTACCAGGACATTATTGAGACTGGTATGATGACCGATATAAATGCACTGTTTGCTGCTGCTCAGAGTCAGAACTATGCGGTTGTGGACAGTGCCCTGGCACGAACCAATGTATTGAATATGGTCAATACAAAATATATCATACTTAATCCGGAAACTCAGCCCATTATGAACCGACACGCCCGTGGAAATGCATGGTTTGTGAACAACATCCGCGTGGTGGAGAATGCCGATGCAGATGTGGCCGCGTTATCAGAGATAGACCTTATCAGTGAGGCAACCCTGGATCGCCGGTATGAAGGCGAGCTCCAAAATAAATCTTTCCCTGAGGATCCCACGGCTTCCATCAGTCTGGCCGAATATGAGCCCAACAGGATGGTCTATTCCAGCCAATCGGCTTCCGAACAGCTGGCTGTCTTCTCCGAGATCTATTATGAAAAGGGTTGGCAGGCCTATATTGATGGTGAGAAGACCGATCACCTCCGTGTTAACTATATGCTACGTGGAATGGTAGTGCCCGGTGGAACTCATGAAATTGTATTCGAATTTCATCCCAGATCCTATTTTACAGGAACCACCGTATCAGTCATCAGCTCGGTACTCTTGCTGTTACTGTTCTTTGGAGCCATCTATATGCAGTACCGAAACAATACCGAAGAGGATAATTCACTGCTCACCCTGTAATTCCTCATGGACTAGTAGCGATTTTTCCACTCCTGTTTTCGTCACTCCTTGCGTAGTGCTTTGTTAAAGCGCAGATATTCAACGGTATAGATCTTTGATTTTGTCATTCGTGGGTGTCCTGTGATCTTATACGGGGTTTGTATTGGATAAAAAGAACAAGTAGTTGACAAGAAATGTACCCATTCAGGACCATTTGCTTGCGTGAAAAATGGTTGTGGGTAATTAATAAGTATCCATTGGTGTTCTGAGG
>JAOZUK010000408.1 GCA_029938715.1 Bacteroidales bacterium
CGTCAACAACTGCAACTGGTTCTCCAACTGCGACCACCACAACCACTGCAACTGCTCCAGCGACCCCCATGATTACTGCGACCGTTTCGAATCCGGGTTTATCCAGTTTACTGGGCGGCACTTCATCGAACATCAAATCATTTGGTGGATTTAGTACTGACTTAACGGGCGGCTCTTCAAGTTCGTATGATCTTGAACTGCTATATTCCATGAGTAATTATGTCAAATTTGACGCCACTAACATGAAACGGACCCTCAGTAGCATCATTAGCTATCGCAACGAAGCAGGGAGTTATGTGTACCAGAACAGACTGATTCGGGAACACCCGGCAGCCTTTTCTTTAATCTTTAATGCATTGACTAAAAATATGGATTCATATAATTATACCAGCGGAACTTATGGAGTGACAATAGATTACCTTGTGCCTACATTAACTCAAACCGGGGACCGGGAAGTACCCAATCAAAGAAGAAAATCATCTATGGTTAAAACATTCAACTATTGATAATTATGATACGGAATCGATTTGTAATTATCATCCTCTCCATATCTCTTGCGCAATTAGCTTATGCCCAGGAGGAACTGGATTCTATGTCAAGACCCTTTCAGGCGGAGATCAATCTGGTTGGGAAATCATATGGAGATTCCATCGTATTGCGATGGGCACCCACCACTCCCGGAGCATGGTCCTATCTGAATAAAACAGGCTATATCATAGAGAAAACCTCTTTTCAGGATGAGGTGGATTTTGATCCTTCCGGGTACCAGAGCATTACAACGCAGCCCATCAAACCACTTCCTTTAGAAGAGTGGGAATCCATCGTTATGGATGGTCCGGACAAGGAGCTTTCTGCCATAGCTGCCCAGGCCCTGTATGGAAAAAGCTTTAAGGCCGGCGGGACCACCATTTATGATGCCGCAGATGAATTTATGAACAGGTACTCTTTCAGCATTTTAAGTGCAGATTTCTCTGCAGTTACGGCAACCGCGCTTGGTTTAAGAATTTCAGATCCCGATATTCAGGAAAATTACCACTACATATACCGTATATATGCAGCTGTACCGGGGCAAAACTATAAGATCGACACCACCTATTTTGTAATACAGAATTTGCGGGATGTCCCCATCCCCACTCCAATCATTGCAGAGGTATTTGAGGGAGAGTTAAATATCAATATCAGCTGGGAGAAGGCGCTTCATGAACCCGCATTCAGCGCCTATATCATGGAGCGATCTGAGGATGGGCGTGCTTTCAGTCCATTGAACAGCATCCCTTTTATTAATGCAGAATCAGATCAAATAGATTCAAAGTCCACTGTTTTTCAATATACCGATTCGATTACAGAGAACTACAAGCCTTACTACTATCGACTGATTGGCATCACCCCTTTTGGCGAGAAAAGCGCTTCCTCGGAAATTGTTAAAGCCATGGGCAGAGACAGAACCCCGCCTCCGGCTCCCGTAAATGTGGAAGCCAGGCAAATAGCCACCGGTCGCGTGGAGATCACCTGGAGCACTCCGGAAAAGGTCAGGGACCTGGAGGGATTCTATATTGGGAGAGGGGATGATTTAAATACAAATTTTCAACCCCTTCATGACACAATTATACCCAGAGATTCTACCTCCTATATTGATAATCAATCCGATCAGCTGGGTGGTAACTACTATGTGGTTGCTGCAGTAGACACAGCAGGCAATGGCAGTATATCCATGGTCTCCTATGCTGCTATACTGGATAGCATTCCACCTCTGCCACCCCTGAGCCTGGAGGGTGAGATCGACTCTTCGGGAGTAGTCACTTTGAAATGGAGTCTGGGAGATGAAATAGACCTGGCCGGATATATGATCTATTTCTCTAACAGTCCCGATCATGTTTTTTCCACGGTGAACCCGGCGCCACTGGGTGATACGGTTTACACTGATACGATTCAGGTTAAAACACTCACAAAAAAGATATATTACAGAGTCAAAGCGGTGGATACACGCTGGAACTATTCTGAATTTTCAGAGATACTTGAGCTGAGTCGACCCGATTTCATCCCCCCTACCTCCCCCGTCTTTTGTAATTACAAGCTCTCTCAGGAAGGGATGAAACTTGAGTGGATACCAAGTTCGAGTAATGATGTGGCCGGATATGAATTACTCATACTGGAAAACAGCGAGCTAAAGAAACGCGTCTATATTGAGAAACAAGACGGGCTTAAAAAGTACCACTATAACCACGAGGAGATGAATGCAGGTTCGAAATACACATACATCGTTTCAACCCTGGATGACTCGGGCCTGAAATCAGATCCTTCCCCTCCGATCACCATTAATGCCATAGATTTAAAGCCCAAAGAGGCCATACGGGACCTAACACTTATCATGAGTGAGGATGGATCCTCATTGTCGCTGAAGTGGACCTTTCACGAACCGGATAAAATAAAACGATATATCCTCTACCGCTCTGTGGAGGGTGCTTCTCTGGTAACCTACAAGTCACTCCCGGCAGAGGCCTCCTCCTTTGAAGACCATATGATTCGGAAAGGAGTAACATATGAATACTCCATTAAAGCAGTCTATAACAATGGCAAGCAGACTCCATTTAGCAACATAGTTTCCGCGTTGGTGTAAATGTAATTCGCCTGCTCACTATCAGTCCCGGGAGGGTTGATATGGACACAAAGGAGAAAATAAAATCAAATATAGATATGAATTATCCTGCTATAAACCATATAGATGCTAGTTTGGATATAATATATCTATCGATAGATGTGTTATATCCTAAAAGCACCATATAAGTGAACAACTGGATATTTTACATCTCTTTTCTATAAATAGGAAGCGGAATCGCTGATGAATAGTCAGCAGAAGTATGTTCCCGATCA
>JAOZUK010000409.1 GCA_029938715.1 Bacteroidales bacterium
CCCATGTATCCCTTGTAGATGAAATCGAAGATGCTCCAGTACTCCGACAAGCGGTTCTCCACCGGGGTACCGCTCATGGCTATCCGGATATTCGACTTCAGTTTCTTCACCGCCCTGGTCTGCGCGGCATCGACATTCTTTATATTCTGCGCCTCATCGATAATTACCGCACACCATCTTATTTTCGAGAGTAATTCCTGGTCGCTGCGCGTAACTCCGTAACTGGTGAGGATCACATCGACCTCCTTATCCAGGGTGCGGTTCGGCCCGTGAAAAAAGGCATGAGATATGCCGGGGGAAAACTTTTCAAACTCCTTCTTCCAGTTGGTAAGCAGGGTAGTGGGCACCACGATAAGTGCCTGCCGCGAATCCAGCGCTCCCTCCTCTTTCAGCTTCAGTAACATAACAATTACCTGCAGGGTTTTTCCCAAACCCATGTCATCGGCAATGATGCTTCCGAAACCAAGACTTGCATTCTTGTATAACCATTCAAAACCCCTCTGCTGGTATGGTCGCAGCGTTGCATTCAGTCCCCCGGGCAGATCGATACTCTCCACCCTCAACAACTCATCGATCAGCTCCCGTGTGGCCTTATCCATGCTCACTTTTTCTCCATGCAGTTCGCCGGTAAAAGCGGCCTGCAGTAACTGGTTCCGGTCCATCTTCCCTTCCTGCTGCTGAATCTGCTCCATCAGTGTTTTCAGATCTGCGGTGTTCAGGTAGAGGTACTGATCTCTCATCTTAACGATCCCTGATAGTCCTTTCACCATGCTGAAAAACTCGCTGGCATCCATAAGGGTATCGCCCAGGGCAATCTTCCATTGAAAGTTGAGGATCTTCTCCAGGTTCAGCAGTGATCTCTTGGCAACCCTGCCCGAGGAGGAGAGCGCTACAGAGACAGCGGGGCGGATCAGACTCTTTAGCTCATCCGGCAACAGCACGCGGATCCCGTACAGCCGGATCACGGGCAAAATGCTGAACATTACATTGGCAAACTCCTCGGGGGTATAGACCGGGATATGTCTGCCCGATGTGGAGATAATGAGCTCCAGATCGGGGAGTGAGGGAGTTAGCAGTTCCACACTACGCAGCACTTCGTACCTGGAGCTGCTGTATTCCGGGAGGGTCATCACATCGGCCAGGGGAACCGCTTCTTTAAGTGGCTGGCGGCTGTCTTCCACCAGCACCTTCAGACCAAACCTTCCCGAATTCTCCTTCTCGAAAATCTCCAACACAGGGGAAAACGCCTGGTGAGTAAGGTAAAACCTGTCGATCCATCGCTGAATGGAAGAGGGGATCTCTCCCTCACCCGGCAGATCAAAGCGGTGGGCAACATTCTCCACAAAAATCCGGTAGACGTGGTCACCCATCATTTGTTTAGCAGATCCGGCATCCCGGATAAACTGACCGATGAAATAGGAGACCAGGCTTCTAAGCTGTTCCGCTTTTGTGGATTCCGGCTCCGTCCCTACCCAAAGTTCCTTTTCAGAAGGAAAAGCTGCTGTCATACTGCTGAAAATCTCACTCACCTTCTGATCCATTACGGCAGGGATCCAGCGTACGGTATAGCTGCCATCTGCGGTGTTGAGCAACTGTGGGATAAAGGATGAGGTCTCCGTAAGTTTCCGGCTAAAATGATACACCATCAAGAGGTAGGTTAAACCGGGCAACAAGCGGGTTACCTGCCTGGGTTCGATGGATGATATGAACATAAGCATATCATAATCAGTCCGAAAGCCCCATGTGCCCTCTTTGTTGACTCTATGATAGACCCTCCAGCTGCCACCCGGTTCACCATGAATCCTGAAATCTACCAGGCGGCTGCACTCATCCAGGATAACAGCCATACCCGAGTACTTTTCGTAGTGCGAGGCACGATGATCCGGTATGCGTGTTATTCCGGCAGTCATCATATTCTCCCTGGTAATCCTCCTGGCTGTTTTCCGGTAGAGCTTATCCAGTACCAGTTTGAAATCCTTCGAAGAAAAAACCGGCCTTTCGGAAAGCAGAGAAAGCAGTTTCTCCCTCATCTCCTCCAGCACCGAAAAATCGATCTCATCCAGCATTGATGAATCGATCTCATCCGGCGCAATGGTTTTGTCCGTCTGGTAACTCTCCACCGGCTCGGCCACAGCAAGGGATGCAAGATTGGGAATAGTGACTGTCTCACTGATGGCTTCGATACCGATGCGTTGGAGCTTCCGGATGATATCATACCCATGGAGTTTGAAGATCAGGAAGGGGTTGCGGTCAATCTCATTGGCAATTACATTGATTACAGCCGCCAGGTGTTTGCATGGCACTGCCCAGTCGGGACAGGAACAATGCATATCCAGATCGTTCCACCTGCCGGGAAAGATCCGGATGTGATTTGCCTCAGCCATGGCATACAGGCTTTCGGGCAACTCTCGGTTCAGGAGCTTGGAAAGCAGCAGGGGATTGTTCAGTATAGTGCTGGTCAGTGATTCCATCTCCTTCGGAGTAAATGCGGGGATTCCCACGGTCACCTGATAGGGTTTGATACGGGTACCCTTTACGTTGGCGATGATCTTTCGATCCTGGATCCGGAGATCTTTCACAGCTCCTTTATTGGCATAACTGCGCCCTCTGGGAAGCCGGTTGGAATAGTCGATATGAGAAAGGGCGTTCAACCATTTGGCGCCCCACCAGGTTTGTCCGTATTTTATCATTCGTTCAGTATACGCGTTTTCAAGGCATCGAAAATGCAACGAAAATCATACTTTTCCAAATCTCTCCGATCAATATACCGGTCAGATTGGGATTCCTTCCAGGCATTCCTTCCAGAGCACAATTAGATTCGTGTTTTTTGGAGTTTTATTTTCTTCTCTTGTGAGTTCTAAATTTCTTT
>JAOZUK010000410.1 GCA_029938715.1 Bacteroidales bacterium
GCTCCCTGGGGCATTAACCAATTTGAGAATCAAACTGTCACAACAGAAGAATTGAATAGGTTTTATGGGGTCTATAATAAATATGACCATGTTGAAGCTTATTATCAACAATGGATGGGGGACAGTCGCAAGCTATGTGAAGATTGCAACCTGAGTGTAATAAATCTTTTCTACTGGGAAGAAAGGATTACTAACTGGGGTTCTCAAACTTCATTGGACAAGGATATGGCTCAAGAGGATATAAATCCATTTAATTCAAGGCTCCTTAACGAACTTTTTTTGTCAGTTCCTCCCAAATTTAACACTCAACCCGGGAAGCGTCTCCATCAGAGTATCATCACAATATTATGGCCCGAGCTTATGAATGTGCCTTTTAATCCCACCCTCAAAACAGCGGTTAAAGTGCTACTTGCACAATATGGCCTGCAGAAATTAGCGGAAAAAACACATTATAAGCTTACAAATAAAAAGTATGAAAAGTTATACCTCGACAGGTCCGAATAATTAAATCTCAATAACGATTTTATAAATCTCTGTAAAAAGGGACTTCCTTCATAAATTCCACTTTCCTGGTTGCAAAATCCAAATAGCAACAATAGTGCTTTAATCCATTGGTAACCATCAGATACTTAACGTTGAATACCAGGTTGTACCGGGCCACCTGATCAAATGTATCCTGTGTGATCTTTACTTCAGGTGCCTTGCATTCTACTAAAACAGCAGGATGACCGGCAGGTTTATGGACAAGGATATCACACCTTCGCACCATCTCGTTTAGCTTAAGCGTATACTCAGTCATTATAAGTGCGGTTGGGAATTCTTTCTCCTCAATTAGATATCTGGCAAAACGTTGCCGTACCTCCTCTTCAGGAGTGAACATTACATAACGTTTCCTGAAAATATCTAACACAAAACGGCTCTTCTCTTCCTGCCTGAAGCGGAATTCATACTCGGGAAGATTCAGTTTTCGCATGAAATAGCCTATCTTTAGAATTGGATTTACAATGTAATAAAGATCGCTCTAACCGGGAGTGAATATAAGTTGAAATCAAGCTATGATGAAGACAAAAAAAGAGATAATTGAAAACTGGCTTCCAAGATATACAGGCATCCGGACAGAGGATTTTGGAAGATACATTTTACTTACCAATTTCCAGGGATATCTGGAGGAGTTTGCTAAAATAAACCAAACAGATGTTGTGGACCGTAATGTAGCCATGCCAGCTGCCACCTCCAATGGAATCACCATGATCAACTTTGGAATGGGAAGTGCCAATGCAGCAACTGTCATGGACCTTCTGGCAGCCATCCAACCTAAAGCAGTGCTCTTCCTGGGAAAATGTGGCGGATTGAAAAAGAAAAA
The DNA here is from genome assembly GCA_029938715.1 of Bacteroidales bacterium. GTDB lineage: Bacteria > Bacteroidota > Bacteroidia > Bacteroidales. The sequence goes on from JAOZUK010000410.1 coordinate 1,364, forward strand.
TGAACTGGGTGATCTGATCCTTCCCATTGCTGCACTGAGGGGGGATGGTACCTCAAATGACTATCTTCCCCCGGAAGTGCCAGCCCTCCCATCCTTTAACCTTCAGCGCGCCGTTTCCCACGTAATCAGGAACATGGGAAAGGACTACTGGACCGGAACCGTATTTACAACCAACCGGAGGGTATGGGAACATGACAACAAGTTTAAAAAATACCTTAGAAAAGTCAGAAGCATGGCCATCGATATGGAGACCGCCACCCTTTTTATCGTGGGATTTGCCAATGAAATCCCGACCGGTGCCCTTCTGCTGGTTTCAGATCAGCCCATGATCTCAGAAGGAATAAAGACACAGAAAAGCGATAAGCAAGTCACTGAAAAATTTGCCCAAATGCATCTCGAGATCGGAATTGAATCTCTCCAGGAGATCATCAATCACCGGGAGTCTGTGAAACATCTGAAATTTATGTAGTTTTGGGGATGACCTACGAACAGCTCATTGGCGACCTGAAAAACAAGGTCTACAAACCTCTATATTTCCTTTTTGGAGATGAGCCCTATTATATTGATCTGGTCACCGATTATATCACTAAAAACGTACTTACAGAAGCGGAGCAGAGCTTTAATCAGACCATAGTTTACGGGAAGGAGTCCGATGCCGGACAGGTCATAAACCTGGCCAAACGGTTTCCCATGATGTCATCACACCAGGTAGTGGTCATCAGGGAAGCTCAGGAGCTTAAGAACTTCGAGGATTTGATCCACTATATAGAGACTCCCCAGCCCTCCACCCTGCTGGTGATCAACTACAAGTATAAAAAACCCGATAAAAGAAAGAAAGTATTTAAAGCACTGGAGAAAAACGGAGTAAGCTTCGAATCCAAGAAGTTATACGATAACCAGGTGCCGGGTTGGATTGCCGGGTATGCCTCTAACAAAAAGTATCGTATAGAACCTAAAGCCGCTGCTCTGCTGTCTGAATACCTTGGGAGCGATCTCTCTAAAATTGCCAATGAAGTGGAAAAACTAACCATTGCCATAGGCGAAAAAGGTCAAACCATTGCTGCCTCCCATGTGGAAGAGCATATTGGTATCAGCAAGGATTACAACCAGTTTGAACTACAGAATGCACTTGGGAAGCGGGATGTTTTAAAGGCCAACCGCATTATTAACTATTTTGCAGAGAACCAGAAGAACTATCACATTACCCAGACTATATCATCCTTATACTACTACTTCTCCAAATTGTTATTGATTCACTATATCAAGGACCGGTCCAAACAGAATGTGGCAGCCACGCTGAAAGTAAATCCCTTCTTTGTAAAGGACTACGAAGCTTCCGCCCGGCTTTACTCCGCCGGAAAACTGGTGCAGATTATCTCCTTGCTACGCTCCTATGATATGCGATCCAAAGGATATAATGGCAATACCACTTCCCAAGGAGAATTGCAGCGTGAGCTGATCTTTAAAATCCTTCACTTATGATCACGATTGTCATTGT
>JAOZUK010000150.1 GCA_029938715.1 Bacteroidales bacterium
CAACAAGACAGCTCTTTTACATCTTTGTTGAATGTGATGGCAGCAAGCTTGACACCCTCAGAAAGGGTGAGATAGGGAAACATGGTATTCGCCAGCTCTTCAGTTTTTATTCCGTATTTGATGGCCAGACTCACCTGCATGACCAGCTCTCCCCCATCAGGAGCAACCACTCTGATGCCCAGCAATTCATCAGATTCCGGATTGCGTATTAGTTTGATAAATCCCCTGGTGTCCAGTGCTGCAATTGCCCGGGGTACATCGGCCAGTGAAATGGTGGCAGTCTCGAAGGGAATACCCGTTGATTCTGCTTCTGTTTCATCAATCCCGGCACCAGCTATCTGTGGATCAGTAAATACCACCCAGGGCAACCCTTTATAATCTGTCGAGACTTCTGCATTTTCAATTGCATTTAACGCTGCAGTCTTGCCTTCGGCAGCTGCTGTGTAGACAAATGCTGGTGTATTGGTACAGTCGCCAATAGCATATATATTTTCGATATTGGTTTCCTGTTTTCTATTCACAATAATGCTTCCTTCCTCATCCAGGTTGACTCCGGTCTCCTCCAGGCCCAATCCCGTTGTGTTGGCTACTGTTCCGGTAGCAACAACAATCTCACCCTTCTCAATAAATTCAAATTTCTCCATGTTTTTCCTGTTCACCCCTGAGATTACTTTATATCCATCCCGGGTTTCAATTTTTTGTATCCTGTAGTCCGGGTACAATTGAATGCCCTCAGCCTCCATATGTTTCACAATCTCCATGCTGATCTCAGACGTTTGTGTACGAAGGGGCCTGTCGGTATATTCAAGGATCCTGACTTTTGATCCAAATCTGTTATAGGCCATCGCGATCTCCAATCCAATGTATCCGGCTCCAAGAATGGTCAGGCTTTCGGGCAGCTCTTCAAGATCAAATAATGTAGTATTGGTCAGGTAACCTGCCTCTTTCAATCCGTTAATCTCCGGAATCCGAGTTGTTGAACCTGTCGCTATGATGATCCTGGGTGCTTTGTAGACATCCGATTTATTCACAAGAACAGATGTACTATCAAGGAACTTCGCCCATCCTTCAATGATCCTGATGTTCTTTTTGTTTTCCACTACATCCACATACTTTTTCTGGCGCAACTGGCTCACAAGTTCTTTTTTACCCTGAATGATCTCCCTGAAATTGACTTTTGGAGCTACTGGTTCAATTCCATTAAATGCTGAAGATGAGGCCCTATGCACAGATTCTGCAGCCCTGATCAGGTTTTTTGAGGGGACACATCCCACATTCACACAGGTACCCCCAATGGGTAATCCTGCATTGATGATGGCTACCTTTGCACCCTTCTCTTCGGCGGTAATCGCAGCTGCAAACGCACCTGATCCACCTCCAATAATGATTAAATCAAATCTACTCCCTGACAAGGATTCAGATTCCATTTCCCCAGCCACCGTATAATGCCCGGTGGCATTGATGGTATCGATAATCTGCTCTTTTGTAATTTGATCCGGGTCGTAGGTAAACTGACCTGATCCGTCTGGATAACTGACTTTCCTCTCAATAATGCCCTCATTGCCGGTAAATTGTTTTTCAACAGTTTGTGCACAATGATCGCATGTCATTCCTTTGATTTTTAATGTTGCTATTTCCATTTTAAATATTTTAAAAATTCTTAATTACAGGAATCAAAAAAATATTATTCGACCACCCTATAACTGGTCGCATCAATTGATTTGATAATCTCTTCCCTGCTGGTTTTGGTTTGATCGAATTTCACTTCAGCTTTCCCGGTCTTATGGTCGGCTTTTGCTTCAAGTACTCCATCCACTCCCTGTGCGGCGTAGGCCACATGACTGTCACATGCCTCGCAGGTCATTCCCTCAATATCCAGTTCAACAGTTTGGATGTCAAACTGATTTACAACCACCACCTCTTTGCGATTGTCCGGATAAAAAACAGAAGAGTAATAGGGGAAAGTCAGCATAAGTGCTGCAAAAATGGTTACAATCAAAAGGAACTTTCTGGACTGCCAGAAGGATGGTTTTTCATCTTCCTCACAGGCACATTCAATCTCCTCCGCTGTTTTAGGTTTTAATTTCTGGTACCATGCGAATCCAAGAACAAGGATAGTAAATCCAATAAGGTAGGGTCTGGCAGGCTCCATCCATGAGAATGAGGATGCGATGCCGCTGCTTCCTGCAATAAGTGCCAGTACAGGTGTGATGCAGCATAAGGATGCTGCAACAGCTGTAAAAATTCCGGTGCCAATGATGGCTTTGTTCGATTTTATTTTCATATCACTTTTGTTTTAATTGGTTCAGGTTCAATTGTTACTACCCTGAACAAAGATTCTAGAAGCACGTGGTATTCCTCTTTGAGATAATAGAAATAGGTCTGACCCTCTTTTCGGTGATCCACGATATTTCCGTCTTTGAGTTTTCTCAGGTGTTGAGAGATGGCTGATACATTCATCTTTAATATATCACTCAAGTCGCATACACATAATTCATTTTCTGCATTTAACAGATAGAGGATCTTAAAGCGCACATCATTGCCGAATAAGCCCAATGTACGGGATAGGTTATTGATTGCATGTTCCTTCGATGTGAGATCTTCTTTGCACCTGTTGATTTGATCAACATCGGCAAGCGCTCTTATACAAACCTGTTTTTCCATTGTTTTGCATTTTCAGAATTAATATTATTTAAGTATTTAAGTAAACGCTTAAATACTCTGATTGTTCTGTCGCTGAAAATATATTTTCCTTACACTCTGATTATTGCTGAGAATAAATATATCTTTGTAAGCGATTACTTACATTAATGGAAAAGCAACCCACAGAGATCCGCCAGGAACAGATAAAACAGGCCGTATTGAACATCATCTATTCCGAAGGTTTAAAGAACTTATCTACAAGGAACCTGGCGAAGCATATTGGCTTGAGCGAAGGTGCAATTTTCAGGCATTTCCCTACAAAACAGGATATTATCCTGTCTATCATTAAGGATGTCCAACATGAGTTTATTGGCTCTTTGCGCACCATTGCCAATTCAGGCGAAGAGCCCCAGGAACGCTTGCAAAAATTTCTATGTCAAACGATCGATTACCTCACCAGAAACAAAGGCATTACGATGCTGATGTTTTCCGAAGCTTCCCACAATAACGATGCCTCTTTAAAAAAGAGCCTTCAGCATATATTCAATTCCCAGAAAAAACTGCTTAGCAAAATCATTCTTGACGGAATTGCCGATGACACATGGGACGAAAGCATTCCGGTTGATAATGTGGCTACGCTCTATATGGGTATTCCCATCTCTCTGAATATTGAGTTGATCCTGAGTGGGGGAGAATTTCATGCTGATAATTTTTGCCATCAAATGCTCCTGCTGATCTTAAAAATACTTAATAAATAATTTTTTTATCAGTCATGTAAGCAATTACTTACAATATAGATTAAGAATATGCTCTACACCCTTGTTTTTTTCATCATTGCCATTGCTTCATTTATTTTTGCCATGCTCGGCTTGGGCGGGGGCATGGTGTATGTTCCTGTGCTAAACTGGGCTGGGTTCGATATGGTATCAGTTGCAATTCCTTTGGGACTGCTACTGAACGGACTGAATACGATGTTTGTTTTGATCCCATTTGCACGTAAACGGCTGGTTGACTGGAAGGGTGGCTCAGTGATGGCCGCAACCGCCTTGATTGCTGCCCCTCTGGGTGCCATGACCAGTGACAGGGTACCGGTTCAAACTCTGAAAATTCTTTTTGCTGCCATGATAATTGCTGCTGCCCTACGCATACTCTGGTCCTCAAAGCGGGCTGAACCTGAAGCAAAGATGTCGTTTAAGAAAAGGAGTGTGATTGGTCTTTTTGTTGGAACATTCGCCGGATTCATCGGTGGAATGCTGGGATTGGGAGGCGGTTTTATCATAGCTCCAATCCTGATGATGATGGGGTATAAAACAAAAGAAGCTGCTGCCACTACGGCATTCGTGGTTACTTTCTCCTCCTTTTCGGGTTACCTGGGACATATGTCCCAGGGAGGAATGAACTGGGGGCTTACGGCCATTGTTGTTGGGGCTGTTATTATAGGTTCGCAGCTGGGCGGGAGCTATATGACCAGGAAAGCAAAATCAAAACAGGTGAAAATTATTTACGCAATCGTATTATTACTCATCGCAGTTAAAATGATTGCAGGGATTATAACTTAATTATAAATGCAAACTAAAAAATTTAATGATGATTCATCCGGAAGAATGGCTCGAATTCGGGCAAAAATTTCATGGACATAAATGCCCGGCCATGCCAAATGGTTTACGTGTGGGTGCTGCAGCTATGAACGCATTGGGAGTTGAACGGACAGGAGATAGTTTTCTACATGCCATCCTGGAACTGGGAGACAATCACTGTGCCACCTGTTTTGCAGACGGGATTCAGGTAATCACTGGCTGCACCTTTGGAAAGGGTAATATTGTTAAAACTTTTAAAGGAAAGTGGGGCGTGACACTCATCGATAAAAAAACCAATCGCGCTGTAAGAATAACACCAAAAGCTGAGACAATGGCAGCTAACAAAAAGACAGAATTCTTCACCGCATACCGAATGTTGGGTGTTCCTCCCACACAGGTTCCCGATGAAGTTGTTGAACCGCTGGTCACAAAACTCATGGCTGCCCCCGATGATAAAATCATGCTTATTTCAGAGGTGTTTAACTATGACTGGCCAAAGGAAAATCAGTCTTTTGACAGTTATGTTTGTGAAGAATGCGGAGAAATGGTAGTTGAGCAATATGGCCGGGTCAAAGGGGATAAAAAAGTATGTCAGGATTGTCTGTAATTACCACGATTGACTCACCCTGCAGCATGCTAAGGGATCCATCGATTCAATCTTTGCCAAGATTCATATTGATCAATAAAAAATGGATGAGATTCACAAGGATCTCATCCATCTATTTCAAACCTTAACTTAATCTGTGAACTATTAGGGCATCGGATATGGCATAAACCCATTTTGGGGAAACTCCCAATCAATACCCGGTGTAACTGAGTGCACAAAATCCGGATTCGACATTGCGGGTCCTCCGTCAAAAGTGAAGCTGGTAACAGCTGTATGCTTTAACCATGGAACCTTGGTGGGATGAGGCGATCCATCTGCAACAGAAATAAATTCATGGTGATGCACATACCCCTTCGATGCATAATATTCAGCCTTTTCCATCGACCAGGTGTCTATGATACAGTCCACCTTATAGAGAAAGGTTCCATCCCCCGCATCTGATGACCACATACTTGCCATCCCAAATGGGCCAATACTTACTTCTGTTTGAATATTTAACAAAAGGTTAACAAGGTGCTCAGGGAAAGCATTATCAGACCAATAGGAGTAGGAGATGAAGCTTATCGGGTCCGGGTGAGCCCGGGATATCAATAATCTAAAGCTCCTCAATTCATTGCATTTCAACCCTTTGAGAGGATAGAATTAAGCCTGTCGAAATTGGTCAATGTTTCCAGGGTCGGCGAGTCACCAGAAGTATCAGAAAATATATTTTGTGATTAAGTCCATTGATTCCATTTTTAGAGATAACTAATTATCGTGATCAGCCGTTATTATTAATATAACACATTACCGATTTCTAAAGTGAGAAAGAGATGAACTCAAAATGACAATAATCAGATACTTTGAATTCCAATGAGGGGGCTGATCATCATACTTGTGTTAATTGCTTCCACTCATGTGAATGGACAAACAGAGCGTGTGGAGATTCCCTGGAACAGTGATAGCCATATGCTGTCGTTTCAGGGTGCACATTATGAAAACAGTGGAGATTCCCTCCCTTTTTTTACCAAAAGAGTTTCGTGGGAATCGAAGGAGTTGAAACCAATTATCTCTGTTATTCCAACAAAAACTGAAGCTGTACCATCCGACTATTTCAAAATTACTACAGCTGAATTGATTACTTCACAAATAAATGTTGAGTATGAAATGGCCTTTGAGAAAAACAAACCCTATCTGCTCATGAAATTTCTTCCATTTCTCAAGGGACAACAGGATGGTTCCATTGAGCGTATTCTTAATTTCGATATTCAAATAAGCAGTCAAAAAAACGAGACTGTTTTGAAGAGCAGGGAGTTTGAGGGCTGGAAATCGAATTCTGTATTGGCTTCGGGTACATGGTTCAAAATTGCAGTTGTAGAAAATGGTATTCACAAGTTAACTTACAGCCAATTGAAAGATATTGGACTTTCATCTCCCGAAAATGTACGTATTTATGGATTTGGTGCGCGTATATTGCCAGAGCAATTCTCACAGGGTCATATCGACGATTTAGATCCAATCACGTTGCACATGCATATGGGGGGAGATGATTCCTTCGGGCCGGGGGACTATATTCTCTTCTACGCTGAAGGACCTGTTGGATGGAAGTTTAGAACTGAGGATCAGTACTTTTATCATGAGCGACACAATTATTCGTGGCAAGGATATTATTTTATTACCGATGATCATGGAAAATCAATACCTGCTCAAAAGCTGGAAATAAGTACCGAGAGCCCTACCCATAAAATAAGCAGTTATGACTACAGGGATTTTATTGAAGATGAAAAATATAATCTGATCAACTCGGGTAAGGAGTGGTATGGAGATAATTTCAATATCAGTCTTGAAGAGAATTATCCATTTAAATTACCAAATAATATTCCAGGAGAGAACATAGTAATCAATGTAAATGCGGTTATACGTTCAAATGTGAATTCGGCATTCTCTCTAAAGGCTAACAATGAGTCCCTGGGATCCATCTCTGCCAAAGGAACTGATTTGAGTTATTATGTGGCAACATATGCCAAGGAAGCCGAAGGTATTTTCAGTTTCAAATCTCAGGAGGAGAATCTGACCGTTACACTCACATACAACAGACCCAATAATAATTCCGAAGGATGGCTGAATTACATTACCATAAATAGCCGTAGTAAACTTAAAATGTTTGGAGATCAGTTACCCTTCAGAGATTCCCGTTCCATCGGAACCGGAAATGTAGGAGAGTTTCGCATTGAGAACAGTAATAAAAATCTTGTTATCTGGGATATTACCAAACCCGGAAATTCAAAAGAAATTGAGTATTCTTTAGCAGGATCAGCCGCCAGTTTTAAAATTCCCCATGACAGCTTGAGGGAATTTATTGCATTCTATCACGAAGGAGACTTTCCTGTTCCACTGTTCAATGAGAAGGGACTTGGTCCTGTGGCAAACCAAAACTTGCACGGCTTGCAGCATCCTGACATGGTATTAATAACTCCGGAAATACTTCTTGAACAAGCCCAAAGACTGGCTGAACACAGAAAAGCCAACGATGGCCTTGAAACGGCCATTGTCCTTCAGCAGGAAGTGTTCAATGAATTTTCTTCAGGCACACCTGATGTGGTTGCCATTCGGAACTTCTTGAAAATGTTTTATGATAGATCTGAAAACTCTGGAGAGTATTGTAAGTACCTGTTGTTATTTGGTGATGGATCTTTTGATAACCGCAACTCTACCGAACAAAATACGAATCTGATTCTTACTTACCAATCAGACAATTCATTATCTCCCACCCGATCCTATGTCTCTGATGATTTTTTCGGCCTTCTGGATACTGATGAATCTCTTTCCAATGGGCTACTTGACATCGGAATAGGACGCTTACCTGTATCTACAGTTGAGGAAGCTGAGATTGTGGTCGACAAAATCATTGGTTATAGTGAACCGGGCACCATGGAGACATGGAGGAATGAGATTTGTTTTATAGGTGATGATGAGGATAGCAATATACACATGAGGCAAGCGGACCAATTGGCCACAAAAGTATTGGATTTGCACCCCGGGTTTAATATTAACAAGATCTATTTAGATGCATATAAACAGGTAGAAGGAGCAACAGGTTTTCGCTATCCGGATGTAAATCGTGCAATTAATGATCAAATAAACAGGGGAGCACTCATTGTCAATTATACAGGGCATGGCGGTCCAACTGGCCTTGCGCATGAGCAGATCCTTACCATGAATGATATTTTCAGCTGGACAAATAAGAGCACCCTTCCATTGATTATGACGGCCACGTGTGAATTCAGCCGGTACGATGAGTATGATTATAAGCAGGATCAGGAATATACCTCTGCAGGAGAAGAGGTATTGCTTAGCCCAAATGGTGGGAGTGTAGGCCTGTTTACAACAACAAGATTGGTTTATTCCGGACCTAACTATGTGCTAAATGAAAAGTTCTACGATATCGTATTCAGCAAGGATGAAAATCAGCAGAGTTACAGACTTGGTGACATTATTGCCTATAGTAAAAACAACGCTGGAGCTGGCATTAATAAACGAAACTTTTCTCTATTGGGAGATCCCTCCATGAAACTGGCGATGCCGGAAAATATTGTCGTTACTGATTCAATAAACGGAATTGATGTTAAAATGTCTATAGATACGCTTTCTGCGTTTGAAAAGGTAACAGTATCCGGACATCTCGAAACAATCAGCGGTAAATCAATGGATACATTTGAAGGTAAAGTTTTTCCTGTTGTTTATGACAAAGAGAACAACATTAAAACCCTTGCTAATGATAACGGGCCAGCCTGGAATTTCCAATCAAGGAACAGTATTCTCTACAAAGGAGAAACAACGGTTAATGATGGCAGATTCTCCTTTGAATTCTTCGTACCCAAGGACATCAATTACTCATTTGGTGACGGCAAGATCATTTATTACAGCAGAAATACATTGGTTGATGCACACGGTTCTTTTGAGGGATTCAAAATTGGCGGTACCGGAAAGGAAAATGCATTTGACAGTAAAGCGCCTGATGTTGAGGTTTTTCTGAATGATTCATTTTTTGTTTCAGGAGGTATTACAGATAAAAATCCGGAATTACTGGTCCATATTAGTGACAATTTCGGAATCAATACGAGTGGCAATGGAATCGGACATGATCTGACTGCAACATTGGATGGAGACCGTCTGGGTGCAATTGTACTCAACGAATTCTATCAATCAAATTTAGGCAGCTTCAATTCAGGCGTTATCCGTTACCTTTATTCTGATATGGAGAATGGGCCACACAAGATCACAGTTAAGATTTGGGACATCCATAATAACTCAGCTCAAGCAACCATAGAATTCATGGTGACGGAATCAGAAGAGATGCTGTTGGAGAATCTTTACAATTATCCCAATCCTTTTCAAGACAAAACATGGTTTAACATTGAACACAATCGACCAGATAAGCTGCTAAGGGCCCGCTTAATGATCTATAATATGACTGGTCAGTTAATAAAGATTATTGAGAGTGAGAACTATTCAGCCGGATACAGACTGGAACCCATTGAGTGGGATGGCAATTCAACCGGGGGTAGTCCTCTTGATGGAGGTGTATATCTCTATAAGATTGTATTGTCAACCGAGGAGGGGGAAATTGCATCTTCAACTGGGAAACTAATAATTTCTCGTTAACTTTATATCAGCTTATCATGAAATTGATTGTTGATTGTTTATTGTTTGATAAGAATGGTAAATTTAAATCATAATGAAAGTCCTGAACATTAAAAATATGGTTTGTCCCCGTTGCATTGAGGCTGTATCTCACACAATGGAGGATAATCATTTCACTGTTAGATCCATCAAACTGGGAGAGGTTACATTAGATGAAGATCTGGATGACGCTCAACTAAACCTTCTCGGGGATTCATTAAAAAGTATCGGCTTTGAACTATTAAGTGATAAAAAGAGCAGGATTGTGAATCAACTAAAGTCTGAAATTATCAGAATGATTCATTATGATGATGACATGGACTCCTCCACCAGGATATCAAACCGATTATCGAAGAACCTTGGAATCGATTATTCCTATCTGAGCAAACTATTTTCGGACGTTGAAGGTGTGACCATTGAAAGATACTTCATTCTTCAAAAGGTGGAAAAGATCAAAGAGCTACTGGTTTATGATGAGCTTTCAATCAGTGAGATTGCATACAAAATGAACTATAGCAGCAGTCAGCATCTATCCAGACAATTCAAAAGTACAACCGGCCTCACCCCAACAGAATTCAAATCTTCCACCAATAAGAGAAGATTATCTCTTGATCAGGTTTAGGAACAGGAGACAGCTTATTTAGCTGTTAAACAGAATTGTATACGTCATTTCCATAATTATATACTTTCCTTTCACTTTAATAGTCTAAT
>JAOZUK010000411.1 GCA_029938715.1 Bacteroidales bacterium
ATCACAACGACTACGCATCTCCTCCAGGGTTGACGAATAATCCGGATCTGAGGCGTAATTTTTTAACTGATCAGGGTCGGTCTCCAGATCATGAAGGAATTCATAAGCCGGGTCCTGTTCAAAGTAACGGGCATATACATATCTTTCATGCCGTATTCCCTCCCACTTTGGTATGCTTGGAGTCTCCATTAAGTGCTCACAGAAAAAATCATTCCGCCAATCACTCATATCTTCACCCTGAACAAGCGGTGTGAGATTCTGTCCTTCATATTGTTCAGGGATGTCAAGCCCGCATATATCCAGAATTGTTGAGGGAACATCAATATTCAGCGCCATTTTATCCTGCACCTTTCCACGCTGCTGTTCAGGTAAACGTGGATCGTAAATGATAAGCGGAACACGCAATGACTCCTCGTAATGTGACCATTTTCCGGCAAATCCGCGATCGCCCATATAGTATCCGTTATCACCCATATAGATGATTACTGTATTTTCATCCTGACCATTTTGTTTCAATTCATCCCTGATGCGGCCAATCACCCTGTCAACTCCACTGATCATGCGAAAATAGGCGCGCATATTCTTTTGATACTTTTCAGGCGTATCCCATCTCCAGTAGTAGCGATCCCTGTTTATGGAATTTTTAAGAAAATCCGGTTGAGCCTCATATATCGCCGGATCAGAAAGGCGGGGTTCGGGAATCTCCACATCCTCGTACATCCCATCCACAGCCTTTGGCCATGGGAAATGATTCTCCTTATCCGCATCTTCAGCATGTGATGCATTAAAACTCAGTGAAAGGCAGAATGGCTCTCCATCCGGTACGTTTTTTAAAAAATCACCTGCATAATCACCCATTAACTCGGTAATATGTCTTTCAGATCCATCCTGCTGCTTTTTAAAATACATCCATCGACCAAGAGCCCTGAAACTATCAAATAACTCATGTGGCTGATAACCTTCCACCTCAACACCAAATTTTCCGATAAATCCGGTGTGATAACCTGCTTCTCTCAGCAAGACCGGATAACTTGTATTCAGGTACTCCTGCGACAGAGGTTTGGTGTTAAAGGTAAATTGATGGGTTCTTTCATGCATCCCCGTGAATATGGAGGCGCGGCTGGCAGCACAGATAGATGTGGTAACAAAAGCATTGCTGAAGCGCACTCCATGGCCTGCCAGATCATCAATCACAGGGGTTTTAATAATGGGATGACCCGCACATCCCAGGGAGGTGTTGCGTTGATCGTCAATAAGAAGAAAGATTACATTTGGCTTTTGTTCCGGTTTTGGAGGTGGTGTGCAAGCGGACAACAATAGAGACAGAAGTATTGCTCCTATGCCCGCCACTACAACGAATGATTGCTGTTTGATTTTCATTTTTTACAGGGTTCTGTATTTATCAATAGATTCCACTAAAGCTTTTATATTTTCAAAAGGGGCATCATTTTCGATCTCCACATAGAAGATTGCTCCGCCTCCGATCTTATGATATTTTTCAGCATAATTGGCAATTGACCTCTCTATTTCCGCTGGTGTTCCCAGGGGGATCAATTGCTGGCGGTCGGGATGAATATAGAGGGTCACCCGGTGATCAATACACTTCCGGGTAAATGACGGGTCATTCTCATAGAGAGTGATCTGTGGCCACAATCCATTGATACCAAGATCCAGAAAATCATCGAAAATATCCCCCATATATCCACAACAGTGGAGGAAGGTTCTTCGTCCGGCCCGGTGAATGGGTTCCATCAGCTTTTGATAACGGGGTTTGAAAACCTCGCGGAATATGTCCGGAGAAATCATCGGACTTTGCTGCATGCCCCAATCATCTCCGAAAACCATCACATCCACACCGCTGTTTATCAGATTTTCTGTAACCTCCAGCCAGAATTCAACCATCCTGTCGAGGAAGGAAATAAGATATTTGTCTCCGGTAAGAATATCCATTAACACTTCGTCCATGGGACGCAGGGCATGAAGTTTTTCAAAAATGGAAGTCCAGCCTGAAAAAATTAAAAAGTTGTCCCTGTGATCGATGACCTCATCCTTTGCAGGAACCGTAATCAACGGAGGCGGAAAATTATAATCCAGGGCCTCTTCCCAGCTTCCAAACGGGTAGTTTTTGGGATGTCCGGCAACTCCGAAAATCAGGTATTCCCACTCTGTCCCCCACTCATCCCTGATGATTTCATAGTACTTTCCCTCACTGTTAATGCTTCCCGGAGATGGGGCCGGTAATGAACTGAAGTCAACCGGATTATCCGGAGGGTATTCATTAAAAAGATCCAACAATTTCTTCCCATGCGTATATAATCCAGCTGTTGAAGGGTTATAGACCACCGGAATCTTATCGGGATGATTAAAATCAAAAGCATCCGAAATGCGCTGTCTGGCACCGCTCATTTATCTATTGTATAGTGTTCTCAAGCATTTTGGATAAATCTTCTACAATTTGCTTGTTTTCAGGTAATTCTGTAATGTTTGTATTCTCATTCGGATCAAGCTGGTGATCATACAACATCCTGGCATACACCTCTCCATCATCATCGGTCCATTCGGTATATCGATAACGATCGGTCTTCACAGACTCGCCATCACGGAAACGACTGAAAGCAACTTCTTCCCATTTGTTGTTCGAATCTTCAAGCAGGGGAAGCAGACTTGTACCCTCAAGATGTTCCGGGCCCGGCAGGTCACACAGTTCGCAAAGTGTGGGATAGAGATCAACAAATTCAACCAGTCCTGAGGAGGCCTGGCCTGCAGTCAAACCAGGTGCCGAAATAATCATAGGTGATCTTAAGGATTCTTCATAATTGGTAAACTTACTCCAGAG
>JAOZUK010000412.1 GCA_029938715.1 Bacteroidales bacterium
CGGCATCAATTCCGGGAACTGAACCAGAGATCACAATCTGACCCGGGCTGTTGTAATTGGCGGCGACCACAATTTCATCTATTTCATTGCATACCTGTTCTACCATTTGATCTTCCATTCCAATAATGGCAGCCATGGTTGAAGGTTCTGCTTCACATGCTTTCTGCATAGCCAATGCCCTTTTAAATACAAGTTTTAATCCATCCTCAAATGAGAGTGTGCCATTGGCAACCAGTGCAGAGAACTCCCCCAGGGAGTGACCGGCTACCATATCTGGCTGGAATCCTTCAAGGGTGCTGGCAAGTACAACTGAGTGAAGGAAAATGGCTGGCTGGGTAACACGGGTCTGTTTCAGATCTTCATCCTGACCTTCAAACATCAGATCGGTAATTCTGAAACCCAAAATATCATTGGCCTGTTCAAATAGTTTCTTAGCCGGTGGCTGCTGATCATACAGCTCTTTCCCCATTCCGACAAACTGGGCACCCTGACCGGGAAAAACATATGCTTGCATAGAAATTGATTAATTTTTTGCAAAAATAGTGAAAGTTATCTCAGCTTGGCTCCAATGAGGTGTATAAACTCTTCCCTGGTTTTATCATGCTTCAGAAACCCCCCGGTGAAGGCCGATGTAGTAGTTACAGAATGCTGTTTCTGCACTCCTCGCATAACCATGCAGAGATGAAGTGCCTCAATAACAACAGCAACCCCCAGTGGTTTCAGTGTATCCTCGATGCAGTCACGAATCTGCATGGTAAGACGTTCCTGAACCTGTAGACGACGGGCATATGCATCCACCACTCGTGCAATCTTACTGAGGCCGGTGATTCGTCCATCGGGAATATAGGCCACATGTGCTTTCCCAATAAAAGGAAGCATATGGTGCTCACACATGGAGAAGAGTTCTATATCCTTTACAATGACCATTTCACTGTAATCTTCATGAAACATGGCCGACTTAAGAATCTCAGTTGGATCGGTTCCATAACCCTGAGTGAGAAACTGCATGGCTTTAGCCACCCTTTTTGGAGTTTCTTTTAATCCTTCACGGTCCACATCTTCACCCAATGCTCCAAGAATCTCTTTATAATGTGCGGTTATTTTATTAGTAGTATCGTCGTCCCAGCGATCGATCCTGTCATATCCTCCATTCTTATTCTTCCCGAGGCCGTTATTTATGTTATCCATATATTTCTAATTTCCAAAGTATTCTACACTGTTGTTCTCTGTCTCCTGAAGTTTTACAGAATGAAGCTCAATGCCCAGATCCGTCATAGAAGGTTTTAGTTCCTTCCAGATGCCCATGGCCAGGTTCTCGGTGGAGATAAACTGGCCCTTCATGAAAACCACTTCTACATTGATATTTTTATGGTCCAGCTTCACAATTACCTTATCACGAATAATCCGGCTCATTAGCTTCAGATCCACCACATAGCCGGTATCGGGATTAATCTCTCCCCGGATGGTCACCCATAGGATGTAGTTATGGCCATGCCAGTTGGGATTGGCACAGGGACCATAAATGGTTTCATTCTCTTCATCGGTGAGGGAAGGGTTGAAAAGACGGTGCGCTGCACTAAAACGTTCTCTGCGTGTGATGTATATCATAATATCTTACACAAAGTAACGAAAACTCCCTAGAGTATGCTTATCCCTAAAGAATAAATTTAGTCTATTGAAATAGGGAGGATGGTCAAAAATATAATGTTGAATATCCTAAAATATATATATTTAGCTATGATTGTGATTACAGGAGCAGCTGGGTTTATAGGCAGTAATGTAGTAACGGGACTGAACAAGGCACGTTATAAAGACCTGGTACTGGTGGATGATTTCTCCAGACCGGAAAGGGAGAGGAACTATACGGGTAAGGAGTATGTGGCCATGGTGGACCGGCGGGAATTTCCCCAATGGGTCCAGAATAACCACCGTTACATTCAGATGATTCTCCACCTGGGCGCCAGAACCGATACCACAGAGTTCTCATGGGACGTATTCAAGGAGCTAAATGTGGATTATTCGAAGGAGGTATTTAACCTTTGCATTGAGTACGGCTTACCTGTTATTTATGCCAGTTCGGCAGCTACCTATGGACTGGGAGAGCATGGTTATGAAGACTCTCATGAAATTGTATCCCGGCTTGAGCCCCTGAATCCATACGGCCGGAGTAAAAATGAGTTTGATCAGTGGGCCCTTTCCCAGGAACATGCCCCGTTCTTCTGGGCTGGTCTGAAGTTCTTTAATGTATATGGTCCCAATGAATATCACAAGGGCAGAATGGCTTCTGTGGTATATCATGCCTATAACCAGATTAAGGAAACCGGGAGCATGAAGCTATTCAGATCCCACCGTCCCGATGTTAAAGATGGAGAGCAATCCCGTGATTTTATCAATGTGAATGATGTGGTGAATGTTATCATATACCTGATGGAGAATCGCCCCGCCAGCGGCCTGTACAATCTTGGAACCGGGAAGGCTTCCTCTTTTCTTGACCTGGTCACATTTACGTTTCAGGCCATGGGCCTGGAGCCAGATATATCCTATATAGACACCCCTGAAGATATTCGTGATAAATACCAGTATTTCACCGAGGCCAATATGGCTAAACTGAGAGGGGCCGGGTATGACGCTGATTTTACTTCCCTGAAGGAAGGCGTGAAGGATTACGTAAGCAACTATCTGACAAGCACAGCATTTAACTAAAGTGGTTTCCCGTGAAGAAGAAGATTTTACTATACTTATTATTGTGTCTTAGCACAATTGTTGTTGGTCAAAAAGCAATTTTCCTGCATCATTCCACTGGTGGGGGCGTATTTTCCGAAGGGGATGTGGC
>JAOZUK010000038.1 GCA_029938715.1 Bacteroidales bacterium
ATCGGGATATTCCAGAACCGTGTTCCAAACATCGGGGACCTCCCTGATCTCATTTACATAGTGGCCTTTCGCTTTATCTTTATAGAAATAGACGCCTCCTGAGGCTGTAGCTGATGTGGGAATTCCCATACCGAGGATCTGATTTATGGCATCAAACTCATGAGTGAGAAGGTCGCCCGAAAGTCCGGTACCATAGTCCCACCAGCATCTCCAGCGGAAGAAACGTTCCGGACTCCATGGATGTTTTACCTCACAGGGAGCTTCAAATTCTTTCCAGTTCACGGTGCTTTCATTGGCTTCAGGATCAATATCATAGACCCATGCACCATTGAGGGAGTTGCGATTGGTGCAGACCTCAATCAGGTTAATTTTCCCAATGAGCTTCTTGTCGATGGCCTCCTTGGCCTTGATGTAACTCTCTGTCTGTCTTCCCTGATGTCCAAGTTGGTAGACTACCCCACTCTCTTTTACTGAATCACGAATGGTATAATTCTCATCCATGGTAAGGGAAAACCCCTTCTCTGCATAGACGTGTTTCCCTGCTCTGGCTGCATCAATGGTCATCTGCGCATGCCAGTGATCGGGGGCAGCCATGATTACTGCATCAATCTCTTTTGATGCAAGCATTTCCCGGTAGTTGCTGTAACGTTTTACAGGAGTGCCTATGGTGCCATCGGTACCCTCGCGTCCTACATTAGCTGCTGCGGCAAGCCCACGATCAGCGTGTACATCAAAGAGATCACATACTCCTGTTATCTGAATATTCAGGTCGTCCTGCTGAAGAAATTCTTCATAACGCTTGTTTCGCGAATCCTTTGCAGCAGCGTCTTTCCATTCCTGAATGGTTTGTGGAGGAACAAATCCTGCAGCTTTCATCAACTGAGTCCCCCTTATTCCAAATCCAATAAGTCCCAATCGGATGGTATCTCCATCGTGTTTGTAAGGTGTGTAATCGATGCTGCCACTAGTCATGTTGAGCTCTTTGGCAAGCTTATGATTCTTTATGTGGTCCTGACTTCTTTTTCTCCAAGTACCATATGCAAACGCTCCCAGTACAGGTACAGTGGCCAGTCCCTTAAGAAGATCCCTTCGATTCATTTGGTTCCCGGTATTTTTACTTTCCTTTTCTGACATGATTTATCGCAACTATTTCTTATTAAATAAAAATCGGTCCATTCCTATATTTTTCCAGGTGGGGAATAATACAATTACCCATAGCGCAATGAGCTCGATCAGGTTCTTATTGATCCATAAATAACTGCCTTCGCTGGGAATGGCGTAAGAGACGCCTATAATGGCGGGGTGAGACAGGTAGTAGAAAGCCAGAAGAAGTATCCCTGAAATAGATGCCACACGTGTAAATAGCCCCACTATTAAACCTGCCCCAATGAGAACCAACCCCCATACATTTAAGAAATCCATCACATTCAGGACACCCGCATTCCCTGCCATCGCGTGGAACATACCCTCAAAGAGTCCTTTAGAATCCATCAGGTATCCCAGGGAGGACCAGTTTGGATTGAGGAGTTTGGTAATTCCTTCATACATAAAATGCCAACCAATAGCGACGCGAAGGATCACGAGCGACCATAGTTGCCAACCTGAGTAATTCGTTTCTCTCATCATATATAATGAAATATGGGGTTATTGTTAATTAGGAAACGCAAATTTAACAATTCTATTATAATTATTGGTCGGATCGTTTGGTGTTAAGGTATTTCCCAATAATCAATGCCATGATAATGACCAGATAGAGTTGTCCGAACAGCGCTGTAAAGGTGGAAAGAGATCTGGCCAGTGGAGTCACAGGTGAGATGTCTCCGTAACCTAGAGTGGTAAGTGTAACAAAAGCGAAATAGAGAAGTGTAGAAATGTTCTCCTCTTCTGATCCAATGTTCCCAAAACTATGTGGTGCAAATAGAACAAGAATAACAAGGAGCAATGTGGCAGAAAGGCCTATTAGCAGGTAGCTGTTTATTGCGCAAATCACAGTTGAACCATCAACTTTCTCGGCTTGAGCCACATGTGCAACCAGGGCGATGGTGACAATTACAAAGAATAGTGTATTTATAAAGAAAAGTATAATACTCAGATTTGTTGAATGGAGCATGAAAATACTTACTGTGGTAACGGTAATTGCTATAATACCCAATCCGGACAGGAATCTAAATAGTTTCACGCTGAATTCAGCTGCAAATAGTCCGGATACTACAATAAGCATCAAGATGATCCTGGTGAAGAGTTGGCCCTTAACAGGAATTACGGGAAGGATGAAGATCATCGTTAATAGGGAAAACAGTAATACCAGATTAAATTTCCAGAGATTCCTTTGGGAGTTTTTACCTGTTCTGATCAGACTCCTTTTCTGACTAAGTGAGGATTGGTTCATCTGTTCAAAATTAAATATTAAAGTGCTATAAACCTGAGGGCTTATTGCTTTTTATTTTTTTGGTAATTAAGAGTTGATTGTTGCTATTTACCCGTTCATAAGTGATGGAATTGGAGAAAGTTTTAATAAGGGTAAGTCCCATTCCTCCATCTACAGAGGATGCTGGATTGGAATTGGTTCCCGGATGGTATTCCAGTGGATTGAAGGGAATGCCATCATCTGTGATCTGTATGCTTATTTCACTGTTGACCTTTTTTAACTGAACATGGACCAGGTGTTCCAGTGTATCGGTGAAAGCGTAGCGGATGATATTTGAAAATATCTCTTCAATGATCAGTCTGACCTGCCTCATTTCAGAATCAGGGATTGCCCATAATGACTGCAGCTCAGTAAGATTCTTTCTGATGGTTGGAATTTCCTGGATTTGTGAACGGTATTTATATAGTTGCTCCATGTTACTGTTCCTTGATAAATTCTATAGGGTTTATCCTGGCCAGGCGCATGGTATGGTAAAAAACGGCGATCCAGCTAAAGAGACAAAGGATCAGTACGCATGCAGGAAAAATCCATATGGGAAAATCGGTTTGGTACTTAAAGTTTCTAAGCCACCTCTCAATCAGAAAGATGGATGCAGGGATAGAGAACGCGGAGGAGAGCAGTGCCAGCCACAGGTAATAGAGCAGCTCAGGAAGTACCAGTTGGCCTATGCGGGCTCCGTGTATTTTTTTCAGAGCGGCGGTTTTGACCCGTTTCTGCATAAAAAGTCCGCTTAGTGCAAAGAGTCCTGTTCCCGAAATAATAATCGACAGTATACTAAACATGAATAATAGCCTGGTCTGGACCAACTCTGCTTCATACAACTGTTCAATAAGAGAGGTTGTAAAATGGTATTCCAGAGGAAAGGAGGGAAAGAGTTCTTCCCAGACCAATCGGAGATGATCCAGGGCAAGTTTAGGATCGCCTGCAGGAAGAACAGAGAAACAGAAGAGCCAGGTATATTTGGGGAATATCACCATGGGTGATACCTCGTAATCCAAACCCGAAAGGTGAAAGTCTTTAACAATCCCTGTAATAGGACCCGGCCAGATATACCCCGGATAATTAAAGTTCAGAGTAAGTTCACGCCCCACCAGCTGGGCAGGATCGTTAGTTATCATCCTGGCAGCGGTCTCATTTAAAACATAGTATTCAATGGAGTCTCTCGGGTTATAAAACTCTGGTAAATCCGAGCCATAGAGTATCTCTAAGTTGTAAAAACGAAGAAATTCCTGGTCTACCATAAAGAGAAACAGTTGTTTGTCTCCTTCGTCAACACCGTCTATTTCAAAAGTATTTGCATCCATGGTCTGACCTGTGGGCTCTTCAAAACTGCCAGTTACATTGGCCACATAGGAACTCTCCAGCATACGCTCCTTGAACGTTTCGAATTTATTAATAATATCCCTGTGCAAGCTATGCATGTGAATGGCTTCCTGCTGCGATGCACCTAACTGCTCGGACATGGCAAACCTGGTCTGCTTAGCGATCATAAACAGGTTAGACATAAGTACAAATGTGATGATGAATTCGAGTGCAATGACAGCTCTGATAAATAAATTTTTACCGGTATTATACCGTGGATATCCCAATTTTGAGGAGAGATACTTTTGCTGAAGATGCTTATAAAGCCTTCTGGTTGAATAAAGTGAAGTCAGGACAGCACTGCCTAGAATAAACAGGAGTAATAAGAAGACTGAAAGCAATACAATCCTAATATCCTGGAACATATAGGACCCTCCCTGCATTTCAATAAAAGGAGTAAGAAGCAGAGTAAGCAGGATCCCGGCAATGTATGAGACTCCTCCAATAAACAGGTTATCAACCAGAAACTGTCTGAAGAATATGCTTTTTCCTGCACCCATTTGCCACTGAACAATGAGTCGTTGAATTCTCAATTGATTCTGGCTGAAGGAAAGGAGCGTGAAATTGAACCAGGCCAGTATAAATACCAGTATCCCCGTTATCATCACAATCAAAACAGTTCTGAACCGGACATTGGGTTGAATCTCCCTGGCCTTGTGAGAATGAAGGTGAATGTTACTTACAGGTTGAAGCCGTGGAAATATGCCTTCAGCATAATCAAGTTCCTCATTGCTGTCCACAAAGAATTTGATATTTTCTTCCACTTCAACAGGATTAACACCTGGTTCCAGTTTTACATAGGTCCAGGCTGTTCCTTTGTACCCGAGGGGATCTTCAAATGAAGTAAGGGCAGAAATTTTTAAATGCGAGTTTTCCGGAAAGTCGGCTATTACAGCAATCACCGTATAGATCACCGGGATGACCCCAAACTGGTGCATGAGCTCAAAAGTGGCACCCACAGGATTTGTCTCTCCAAATAATTTTTTGGCAGTAGATTCTGTCAATACAGCAGTAAAGGGTTCCACAAGAAGTGCATCCTGATTTCCCGAAACAACTTCAGGTTTAAAAATCTCCAGGAATGCAGGATCACACTCAAAGGTATAGAGATCATAAAATGAATTCTCTTCAATTCGGAATGCTGCTTTTCTGAAAGGGGCCAGTCGTCCTATGCTCTCTACTCCTGAAAGCATATCAGAGAAAACGATCTTGGTGAGGGCTGCTCCATGGATGATCCTTGCGGTGTGCCGATGGAATCCCTCGTTGATCTCCTCAAAAGTGAGCCTGTGGATAAGCTCTTTATCAGGATGGTCTCTGTCAAATGTGAGGTGCCATGCCGACCACTGGATGGTGGATAGAAAGGTAGTAATGCCAATGGCAAGCCCAACCACTACCATCAACGTGTAGAGGATATTTTTTTTGAGGCTACGTAGAGTTAATAAGAGTTGTGTTCCAAACATTGTTGATCCCTGGCAAAGACAAATATAATAATTCGAATTTCTTATGGGACCTGTCAGGCAGGTATTTATATCCGTTCGAGATAATTCCGAACCTGCTTAATAGGATCGCATTTCACAGTCTGGTAAGAGTAGTTTACATACAGCAGAGTATAATTGACTGAATATCAATGTAACTATTGCATAAATATGAAGTATTTGTAATATATTATGAATGAATTTAAATTAGATGAGGTCAGTAAAAGTCATAAAGCTAATTGTGGCATTCTGTTTCGGAATTATCCCAATGGGAACAATCCATGGACAGGATGTAGAATACAGTCATCCGCTGTATGAGTTTAGCTTTGAGGCTTCACCTTTCTGGGACCAGGAACTTCACAACTACAATGGAAAGGTCTTTGAAGTCATCAATCCCAACCACAACATGAGGATCTGCATGAGCTTCATACCCGATTGTAAAAATGTCAGGAGACATATGAAGCACTTATCGGGTCTGAACGGGTTGGTATGCCTGCAAAAGCCTTACGATACCATCCTGAACAACAAAAAAGCAGTGTTGATGCAGGGCACGTGCCTACAGGAAAAAGAGCCATTCAGAAGGTTTTTAATTGGCATTCCCGGCAGCGATGGACTTTATCTTATGGAGATAAGTTGTCCTGCAGAATGTTACATCAACCATAGATCGAAACTGAATTCCATTCTGGCCAGCCTCAGGGTAGAGGTCTGATCAGGTGGAGGAGACAGCGATCAGTCTGCTGGCGGTCCGTAGAATTAACATCCCCTCTGCAATTCCTGGTGTGACAAGGGAAACCTCCCCCAGCGGGATCTTCTTCAGTAATTTATACTCCTTCCCAGTGGATGCGATATAGAGATCTCCATCCTCCGAAACCATATAGATCCGATTGTCAGATACCACCGGGCAGGCCACAAAACTGGATGGATTTACTGTCTCATGAAAAAACGCTTCGCCGGTTCTGGCATCAAAGCAGGAGAGGCTGCCGTTCCATCTCAATCGATATAGCAGGTTGTCATAAACCACTACTGATGTCATGTAGGCACCCATCCGGTCGTAAAACCAGGCAAAATCTGATCCCGGTGTGGAGTCATTTTCAGGATAGGAAATCTCACCTGTAGCACTGTTCTTTACAGCCATCAACGGTGCATGACGTCCATGAGCACTGTTAAAGTAGACAAGGTCCTTCCATACAATGGGTGTGGGAATGGGGACATCACCACCTCCGGACATTCGCCAGATTTCGGCACCTGTCTCCAGATCGTAACCTCCTCTGTGCTTGTAGCCATTCACAGCAATACGTGCTTTCTCCCCATCAAAATATACATTGGGTGTGCACCAGCCTGTAATTTCATCCCTCTCCTGTCTCCACAGGGTTTCACCTGTTGAGAGATTGAGGACCGCCACAAAGGCGGTATTTAGGGCATCCGCCTGGATAATCAGTTTATCCTGAAAAATTACAGGTGAACTACAAAATTCCCATTCTGCCGACTCCACC
This sequence comes from Bacteroidales bacterium, assembly GCA_029938715.1. GTDB lineage: Bacteria > Bacteroidota > Bacteroidia > Bacteroidales. Next base: position 6,756 of record JAOZUK010000038.1, read on the forward strand.
ACATTCCACGCTGAATTGATAAGTCCGAAATCGCGTTTCCACAGCAATTCACCATCCACGTTATAACAATAGAGTCCTTCCGATCCAAAGAATGCCACCACATGGTACCCATCAGTGGCCACTGTGGTATTGGCATGAGATGATTTTGGGTGTCGCTTTACTTGTGGAATGCCGCGGTTTGCATCCTTTTCCCATATGATTTCTCCCGAACTTTTTTCGATGCAATAGACTTTCCATATATGCTCCGAACTGTCTTCAACTGGCTCTATATCACCATAGAGCCCGGTTCTGTACCCCTCACTGTCGGATTCGCTTACTGCGGTGGTAATAAAAACCCTGTTATCCCATATGACAGGGCAGGAGAGTCCCAGTCCCGGAATCTGAATATTCCATTTAATGTTGTGTGAAGTCTCCACATTGAAACTATCGGGAAGATGGGTCTGATCCAGATAGCCCGAGGCAAAATAGCCCCGGTAGCCAGGCCATTGTCTGTTCAACTCCATCGATTCGTAGAACGACTCTTCTGAATTTACCTCCCCGGCCAAAAGTTTGCGGTTATGAGACTGATTACATGAGAGAAAGAGTGTTGCCAGAAATATTGGTATAAGAGCGAGATATTTCATTTTGCCAGAATATGTTAATTAATATAAAGGTACGATATAATTATAAATGCTATTTTTGAACGTGTTCCAGAACTATATACAGCCTTCTATCGAGTTTATGAATCTTCGGATTGATGAACCGATCACTACTGCAACTGATCTCATACTGGCGGCCATCTGTTTTTATGCCTTTTTCAGGATCAGAAAAGAGGAAACTTTCGGTAGAGTCAAAAAGTATTTTAAGTATTACTTTCTTACATTGGGATTGGGGGCCTTGTTCGGCGGTCTTTTCGGACATGCTTTTTTATACAGATTGTCTCCCGAGTGGAAACTGGTCTCCTGGATCTTTACAATGTTATCGGTGGCCTTTATGGCACATGCACTTTTGGAAGTGGCTAAACCAATGGTAAAACCTATCGTTACCAGGTTTATCAGTCGATTTAATTTACTGATTCTGGCCTTTGCGTTTTTCTATACCCTATGGACTCTTGCTTTCTTCCCTGTAAAGTACTATACCATTTTTGGAATGGTGGTGGTGGTAGGTTCCCTCAGCTTCTTTATTTACCAGCGGACTGCAAGCAAGGGAGTAGTGAAATTAATGGGAGCTGTGGCCATCGGACTGCTGTCTGCACTTATCTTCAGCTATGAGCTGGGATTGAGTCCCTGGTTCAACCACAACGATATCAGCCATATTATACTAAGCTACAGTGCTTTCATTATGTATAAAGGTGCAGCACTTATCCTGAACCCCTAGACCACATCCTTCACAGAGCTATGAAGCGTTTTATACTGGTTCTACTGTTTATTTCTGTTGTTGGATCAAAACTGGTTTATGGACAGAGGTATATCCAGGCATTTCCTGTAACAACCCCACTAACTATTGATGGGATCCATGAGCCTTTGGTATGGGAGGGAGCCGATTCGGCCGTCAATTTCTACCAGATGGAACCTAAACCCGGTGATCCGGGTTCAGAGCCCACCGTTTGTTACATAGGATACGATCATGAGTTTGTTTACCTCAGTGTGAACCTATACCAGGAAACTGATGTGGTTGCCAAAGTCTTGAACAGGGATGCGATAACCAAAGGCGATGATAGTTTTGTATTGGTCATCGATCCCTATAATGACAACAGGACTGGTTATGGTTTCTGGACCAATCCCCTGGGAACGCAGTCCGATTTTCGAATCAATGACGATGGGCGTAACATTGATGTGAACTGGGATGCTGAATGGACGAGTGCCACAAAAATTCATCAAACTGGCTGGACCCTTGAGATGGCCATCCCCTTTAAAAGCCTGCAATTCAAACCCGGCTCCCAGGAGTGGGGCGTTAATTTTGGCAGGGTGCTCAGAAGCAATTTTGAAACCAGTTACTGGTCAGGCACCCTCACAGACGATTTTAGAATATCCCAGGGTGGGAAACTATCCGGAATCAGTCCGCCAGTCTCCCGTGGTAAACTTTCCCTGTTTCCATATGCTTCAATGAGCTATGAGAATAATGACTTTACAGGGGTTGATCATAAAGTGAAGCCCAACGCAGGAGGGGATGTAAAATGGCAGATTTCTCCCAACATTACATTCGACGGAACCATTAATCCCGATTTTGCGACTGTGGAGGCCGATCAGGAGCGCATTAATCTGACCAAATATGAATTGAACTATCCCGAGAAAAGACTCTTTTTTCAGGAGGGAAATGAGATGTACAAGACGCGCATTAAGACCTTTTACTCCAGACGTATTGAAGATATTCTTTATGGAGCAAAGCTAAACGGGAAAGCCGGGAAGTACAGCTTTAATGGACTGAACGTACGAGAGCTTAGAGCAGGAGAGGATGGAGAGCCTCCCTCTTATTTTACCACAGCGCGGGTGAAGCGTGATTTTCTTCAATCTTCATCAGTGGGCCTTACTGCTGTGGATCGCAGGAACGACTCCAGTTATGTTACCTCGTTAAGTGGCGATTATATGTTAAACCTTGGAGAGACCTGGAAGCTTACGGGCCAATTTGTGGCGAGTGTTCCCGGTGATCTGTTATCCCATAGTGCCTGGTTTGTAAGGTTTGCCAAAGAGAGTAACATCTACCACCTGCATTTAAGATATACTGAGCTGGGAGAAAATTTCAAGGAGAATGTAAACCAGTCAGGATACATCGTGGATGACAATCGCAGGGAGGTGGATGGCGATATCAGTTACAGGTGGTGGCTCCGGAATAATGTGTTTCAATACATTGAAGTGGATTCCCGGAACAATGCTTTCTGGGCCCGTACCAACGGTGCTCTGAGAAGTTATAATTTCTCTCAGTCTGTGGAGTTCTATCTGCAGAATCGTTTTTCGCTAGAGTACAGCCATAACAATGAATTTAAACTGTTTGATAAGGAGTATTACAATTACCGGAATACTATTACACTGGGATATAATACTGCCGAATGGAGTCACGCCATGGTCCAGTATACATCCGGACACAACTTTGACAGGGATTTTAGAAGGCTATCGTTTGGTGGACAGGTGAAGCTTACCGAGAAGATGGCTGCTGAATATAACGGAGACCTGATTCAATTTGTCCCCGACAATGAAGGTCAATCCACATTCATAAATGTAATCTCTCTAAACTATAATTTCACTAAAGATCTGTGGATCAAAGTTTTTGCACAGAGCAGCACAAGTAGCAGTAAGGTCTATATCTATGGAATGACAGGATGGCGTTTCAGACCACCCTTTGGGGCCTTATACCTGATCTATTCCCACGACCAGGAAGCTGAAGTGATGGGAGAAATGGCTTACGCCGATGCGATCTTCCTCAAGCTAACCCTTCCCATTACAATTATTCGATAATTGTTTCATAACTTGCTTTAAACAACAAAACACATAAAAATGGAACGTTCGGAACAGGCAAAGGAACATTTCCTTTCGGGATACAACTGTGCACAGTCAGTGGTTCTCTCATTCGCTGACGATTTGAAATACAGCAAGGAGCTGGCTCTGAAAATATCAGCCGGTTTCGGAGGGGGCATGGGCAAGCAGCAGGAGACCTGTGGTGCAGTGACAGGTGCTATTATGGTACTTGGTCTCCTTAAGGGTGAAGGAGTAAACAACAACGATGAGTTGAAATCTGAAACCTATTCCTCTGTGAAGGAGTTATTAAGGGAATTTACAGCAGTCTATAAAACAACCAGTTGCAAGGAATTGATAGGTTGTGATTTGAACACACCTGAAGGTTCTGCAAAATTCAAAGAAGAGAAGTTAATGGAAAATGTCTGCGCAGGTTGTGTAGCAAAAGCTGTTCAAATTGTGGAATCTATAACTTAGAGGGTCAATGAAATGGGAGGGATTTGAAATACTGGGTGAGTACGTCCTGCAAAGGAAGAGAGAATTTAATTTGATTCCGCAAGAGAGAAAGAAACAATTGACCAGGCTGGCCTCAGCGATTACGCACGATCTATCGCTGGAGTGCAGTGCAGATCTTATTTTTATCTGCACCCATAATTCCAGAAGAAGTCACATGGCCCATATATGGGCTCAAATGGCCTCTCTAAATTATAAGATAGTTGGAGTCCGGTGTTTTTCTGGAGGAACCGAAGCTACCGCCTTCAATAGTTCGGCTGTTGAAGCACTTGAGATCTCCGGACTCCAGATAGAACAAATGGATGAAAGTTCCAATCCGGAGTACCAGGTTAGCTTCCCGGATCTCGATGACAGGATCAGTGTGTTCTCCAAGAAATACGAGGACCCTCCCAATCCTACCAATAATTTCATTGCGGTAATGACCTGTTCCGATGCAGATGAGGCATGCCCTTTGGTGGAGGGAGCTTCGTCCCGTCATGCAATCACCTATGAGGATCCTAAAGCTTACGATGGTACACCTGAAGAGATGGCCAGGTATGAAGAGCGGTCACAGCAGATTGCCAGGGAGATGCTCTTTTTGTTCTCTATGGTTAAGTTGATATAGTATTTAGTTGTCAGGGGGAGACTATTCCTGTTTCCCATCCATAGTCCACATAGCTCCATGTGAAGTCATCCCCTTTGATATCTATTTTTAAAAAACCTTCCTGAAGCGGGCTGTCATCCGGTGTTTTCCACCACTTGCCGCAAACAGCACCGCCGGTAATAAAGTGGGTTCGTCCCATCAGGTTGTTGTCTTCCAGCGCATGCAGGTGTCCTTGCAGCACCAGTTTCAGGTTCATAAATCGGAAAGGGGCCAACACCTCTTGCTGATTGGTAATCAGTGAGCCATGGTTATCGCCATATAAAGGGCCTCTGGTTATCTGTGGCATGATGCTTACCAGAGGAATATGAGTGACAACCACAATGGGTGTTTGTGGATACACATCCTCCAGATCTTTTTTAATCCATTGAAGTTGCTGGTCATCCACTTTGCCTATATATGTTCCCAGATTGACATCTCCTTTCTCGATTCCATCCAGAATCATAAAATGCCAGCCTTTGTGATCGAAGGAGTAATAGCGTTTTCCAATTCGCTTCTCGAACATCTTCTCTCCATATTCGGGGTGATTCTGATCCAAAGCCGGTTTTACTCCGTAACCGTATATTTCGTGGTTACCCATGGTGTTGTGAACCGGCATGTCAAATCCTTTCGCCATCTTTTTGTACAGATTGTAAAGGGTATCGGCTCTGCCATGGGTGGCATAGAGTGCATCGTCCACCAGGTCGCCACCTGTAATGACAAAGTCGGGGTGAATGGCATTCACACTGTCTATGGCCATCTGGAAACCTTCAGGGGCACCCAGTTCAGGTTTTAGGTGAATATCCGTCATAAATACAAAGGAAAAAGAATCATCGGTATCACCCGGTTGGTCTTTAGGAGCAGTGGTACAGGCCACAGCACCCAGCAGCAGGCTGAAAATCCATAAAAAAGTCTTCATTGTTCAGGTTTTTTTGAGTGTCAATAAATATACATATATATTTAATATACCACTGAATTCAGTGCTATTTCAGCTCCTTCCTGAAGGGTATTCATGGCATTGATAAGCCTGATATTATGGTAGTTATTCAAGTTTCCAGGCGTAATTCTTGCCATTTTTAGTACTCCTTTCTCCAGCAAGGATGCCCGCATGGTTCCGGGCAGTAGAGGTGTGTCGGGCGTAAACCATGTTGCGCCATCCCAGAAAGCGGTATTGGCAAAGTGGCTATCGGTGACGCACCCATTTTTTACCATTAAAATATCATCGCAATTACCTCTTTGTGCGAAAAGCGCATCCAGGGCGATTCGGTCGGAATATTTAAAACTGTATGAGATGTGGTCAGCTTCCACGACCTTTAAAGATTTAACCACGCGCCTCGAATAGAGCTCAAATTCAATGCGCTCTATCTCCTTTCCATACATAACCCTGCACTTTAACAATCCGCGATCTAATCCCTTATGGATCTTTATCATCTGATTCAGATCAGGGTGTGTTCTCAGACCAAGTTCCAGGAGCCTGGTCCTTTCAAACCTTGCCTGGTGGTAGGAGAGGTTTTTCAATTCCCCATTCTGGAGCCTGATGGTTTCAATATATGGGGACATACACTTTGTTTTGCATCTCTTCATACTCCTTCTCCCAGTCACTCTGGAATGTAATTCCACCCCCACTTTTAAAGACCAGGTTCTGGTCTTGTTTCTCAATGAACCTTATGGCCACAGCAGAATCAAGGTTCTCACCGTCAAAATGGCCGAAGACTCCAGTATAATATCCCCGTTTATAATATTCTACCTGCCTGATGATCTCAAGGGTCTTCTTTTTTGGGGCACCACAGATTGAACCTGCAGGCAACAGCTTAAATAGATTTTCTCCCAGGGATGCTCTAAAATCAGACGGGAGTTTGCCTGTAATCTCTGAACTCATCTGCAACAGCTCTCCTTGATTCGTTCTCTGCCTTTCAATATATTTAAAGCGCTTTACCCGTACATTTGTAGCAATGATACTCAGGTCATTCCTGATCAGATCAACGATGGTGTTGTGTTCGGCGTCCTCTTTTTGATCGGAAGTAAGCAGATTGTAGGCACCGGGAAGATCTGCATTGATGGTGCCTTTCATGGGATTGGAAGATATGGTATCTCCATGGATCCTAATAAATCTTTCAGGACTGAAAACCACCAGTTCGCCTTCAAGGAAAAGCTTGTAGGCAGCCTGACTACCAACGAATATCTGCTTTAGGGAATAGTTGGTATCAATGGGTGTGGGACAGGTGAGGTTTAGTAAGAAGGAGTTTCCATACAGGATTTGGCCAACCACATGGGTAAATGCATGATGGTATCGCTCGCGATCCACGGGATTTTTACTGAATTGTATAGGTTGATCAGAAAAACCCTTTAAGGAGTGGTTTGCCAGTCCTGGAATTTCCAGAAATACTCCAGCATCTGCAGCCTCCTCCGGGGTTAAAACTATATTTCCCTCTCCGCTAAAACTGATCAGGAAGACAAATGGAATCTCCCTGGAGGCAAAATCATTGATGGCTTCAATGGTCTCATTTTTCGATAATCTTTTCAAGCCCTTTCCCATATCAGGTAGCCTTTTGATGCCAGTCCAGGGCAATTCTTGCCACATTGGTGGCGTTACTATCTATTGAACTGAGCAGGGCAAGAATCTCCAGGTGGGTCTTGCTGCTGTCCTGGGACTCTTTCATACCTTCCAGGATCCGGGAATAGTGTTGTTTCTCCAGTTCCCTGGATAGGGCCCTGTACTCTTTATGCTTCGACTTCATCTGTGCAGCCTTTTGCAGGTTGGTCTCATCGAAAACCACCATGGCACGCTTCAGCTGCTTATCTATCTTCTGGTGAAACTCAATCAACTCCTTTTTCCCATCTTTCGAAAACTCATACTCCTTTATTACCCATTTCTCGGCTCGGTTGGCCAGACTGCCGGAGATAATATCTGCTATTTTTTCAAATTCATTCATTGAATAAAGCATCTGGAATGATTCGTCGAGCCTTTTGCTATTGCTAGACTCCCGGTTAATCATCAACAGATAATCTTTGATGTGATCCCGCAGGAAGTTAACATTCTTCTCGCTGGTATATATGGAATTCAGCGCATCGGAATCTTTATCAATAAAAGGAGTAATAATCTTTGATAGCATGTCCCTTACAATCATTCCCATCCTGAGAATCTCCTGCTTGGCCAGGTTTAATGCCAGCGATGGGGTAGTGATCGTTGCATTATCCAGGTAGAGAGTATTGAATGAGATTTTGTGATCTTCCTTTCCTTTGCCAACCAGCCAGTCCACCAATCTGGCCACCTGGGGTGTAACCGGAAGTAAAATGATCATCAGGACCAGGTTAATGATGGTGTGGGCATTGGCTATTAATCTTTGCAGTGAGGCTTCAGGAGCCATCTGAACCAGGAATTTCCCCAGTTGTATGGTCCAGCCGGTAAAAATTAACACACTGATCAACTTTATAATCAGAAAGGCAACAGCTACCTTTTTTGCTTCAATTCCAGCCTTCATACTGGAGAGCAGGGCTGTAACCGGAGTACCCAGGTTGGATCCCAGAAGCAGCGGTATGGAGGCATCCAGTGAAAGAAGTCCCTGTGAAGCAAGTACGATCATGATACCAATAAACGCACTGCTCGACTGTATAAGTGCTGTAAAAACAGCTCCTACGAGTATACCCAGAAGAGGATTCTCCAGCTTCAGCAGCAGCTCAATAAAAGGAGCCCAGTCTCTTATTGGAACCATGGCATTCGACATGATATGCATTCCAAAGAAGAGAACCCCAAATCCGAAGAGGGACGATCCCACCCACTTCAATTGTTCGCGTTTCGAAAAGGCCTGCATAAAGAAACCAACAGCCACCAGAAGTAAACTGTATTCTGTGATCTTGAATGCGATCATCTGTGCAGTAATGGTGGTTCCAATGGCAGCACCAAGCAGGACAGGGATGGTTTGCCTGAATTGGAGCAGATTCGCATTCACAAAACTTACGAGCATTACAGAAGTGGCACTGCTGCTCTGGATAACTGTGGTCACCACCGTACCTATCCCAGCACCTACAATCCGGTTTCGGGTTACATTCTCCAGGATGTTCCGTAACCGTTCTCCGGCAGATTGTTGCATCCCTTCACTCATGGTATGCATCCCAAACAGGAAAAGACCCAATCCTCCAAAGAGACCAATTACCAGCATGTAGACCCAATTCTTCCCTTTAGCTTTGGCAATAAAAATCACTTCATTGTCGGGAAATCCCTCGCTGATCCGGCATGATACCCTGTAAGTTCCGGTCTTTGAACCCAGTGTAAGCTGAGTTTGGGCCAGTCCCAGGGAGTCGGTCATGGTCCTAAGGTGGCTCAGGCTGGATCCTTTGGATTGCTCAGGCAAAGCAAAGATATTGCATGCCACTTCAACATTTGCCACCGGCATACCGGTGTCAGTGGTTACCCTGACAATGAAGGGGACTCCCAGTTGTTCATTACAGATCCCTGTCTTAATACCGGGTGTCTCTTCAATCCGGGTAATATGTAGCGTTCTGCCGAAGGAGTTCTGTTGATGTGATATTGAATCCTGAGCGTTTAGCTGCAGGGGGAACAACATCAGTAGAAAAATATAAATGAAAGGTCTGCCCATGCCATTCAATCCAAAGCCCAATCCAGGTTCGTCTGGTTGAGTTCATAAATATACAAATTCAAATGTTTTGCGTTTGTTATTCGTAAATCTCGGAATCGGGAAAAAAGGCTAGCCATGCGAAGGCGAAATGGTTGGAGTAGGGTACCAGCGTAAGCTGTGTCCTTTTTAGCTCACTTCAATATCGATTACCCGCTCCATGGCCGGGAGCCTTGGATCCACCTGGCTGGCAGTAAAATAGCGGTCATAGGGATTTGCGCCATCTGAATCATATCCCACATATGGGTTGCTCCCGTAAGCTGTTGCCAGAGACTTTCAGTGTCTGTGTCTAACATCACCATATCACTTTTACGAAGCATTCCGGATACTTCAAATTCCAGTATTTTCTGGTTTCCATCTATCTCTACACTGATTACTGGTTCATGGGCAAAGAATGCATCTAATCCTGCCCTTTTTTCAAGGAAATATGGGTAATCAATTTTCGGAAATGAGCCTTTGGGTAATACAAGGGTTATTTCCGACACATCGATGCTATGGATTGTTGTATCGGTCTTCCAAGTAAAATCGAGGTTCCTGGGATTCTTCAACTGGGCATGGGAGGTCATTATAATTGCAAATAGGATTATAATGGAGAGATAGATAATTCTTTTCATAGAAAATGTATTTGTTACAGATCTATAACAAATAATATGGGTAAGGGTTTATTTCACCCCAGCCTGGCCCCGTTTTGAACCTCTGTATCAGGTACTGTCAGCACCACATGGCCATCTTCACGGTAAAGCCCTGTAACCAGGCATTCCGAAATATAGGGCCCGATTTGCTTGGCTGGGAAATTAACCACACATATGACCTGTTTTCCCATTAACTCCTCGGGAACATACAGGTCTTTGATCTGGGCACTGGATTGTTTGATTCCAATCTCTTTTCCAAAATCAATTTTTAAAATTAAGGCAGGCTTCCTGGCCTCGGGAAATTCCTTCACCTCCACCACGGTACCTGCCCTTAATTCTACTTTCTCAAAATCAGTCCAGCTGATCTGTTCCATACATAACTGTTTTACATCCAATCCGATCCTGAACCCGTTGACTCTCCAGGCTTAACTTTTTTGGAGCTTGACGGGATGCAGCGATTGATCGGGAAATATAATGAATAAAGTTAAAGATTTTAAAATATTGGATAGGTTGAAACTAACCTTCCGACTTTTTATGATACCATAAATCCAGCAAAAACCAGATCAGGATCGATAGCAAATTGATTAAAATGCCATAGAGGGTAGTAATCATGGAGACTTTCAATCCTCCAGCCATAATAGCCGGTGAGATGTCCATGGCCTGCTCAATGGCAGAAAATGCCATCATCAGTCCAATAAGTTGCCCTAAGATTCCGGTAATCATAGTAAAGAGCCCCAGCGATTTCAGATAAGTAAGCTTGTGGGTAAAATTCTTCTTTCCAGATGCTTTTCCGGTACCAATGGTTAAGGTAAAGAAAACGGAGGTTGCAAGTATGATTACCAGCAGAACTGTAAGTATGCCCATAAACAGGGTTCCTCCCATAATAAATAATTCTTTCATGCGATTTGATTTTAATTAAACATAAACATATGACAAATGTAGAGCAGGAGAGGTATACAGTGCAAGGTCGAATCCGGTTCTAAACCTGCATTCTGTCGATGAGATGAGTCTCGCAACACTTTTTTTCCGATATTTAGTATGTCAACAAGTATGAAGACGTATCAACATATCATTTTCTGGTTTCTTGTTTATGGGGCACTAACCCTGGTTTTATCCAGATGGTTTGAAAGCTATGTGGAAACCTTCTACTATGTCTCCCTCTTGTTGCCTGTAGTGATTGGGACCTCCTATTTCTTTAATTATTTCCTGGTTCCACGTTATCTCTTTCAGCGAAAATTCTTCCTATTCGGTCTATACTCTTTCTATATGCTGGTGGTCTCCCTCTGTCTTGAATTACTGGCGGGTGCTGGGGCCATGCTGTTGATTATCTATTATGGGATCAATGAAACAGCAGGTATAATTACAGATGTCTTCACCCTGGCCGTGATCCTCTACTTTATTGTTTTAGTCAAGTCCTTTATCCTGCTGATTAAGCACTATTTTGTGGATCAGCAGGCCATCAGTGAACTGGAAGAGAAACAATCCCAGATCGAGAAAGGATACTTCACCATCCGCTCCAACCGGCAGACTTCCCGGGTAAGTTTTGAAGAATTACTCTATATAGAGAGTCTGGCCGATTACATTCAGATCCACAGGCTTAATGGCGGCCCCATCACCTCCAAAGAGAAGATCAGCCACATGGAATCGGTCCTGCCCGATCATTTTATCAGGATACATCGCTCATTTATTGTTAACTCCCGCAAGATCTCCACTTACTCCAGGGAGCATGTTGAAATTGGTGGAGAGGAGATTCCCATTAGTCGAACCTATAAGAAAGTGGCAATAGATAGATTAAGTTCTGCTTAATCTTCAAGTGCTTTTGACTCCTCCGTATTTAATTTGGCCGATCTTGTCACTTTCTCCTTAGTGATGGTATTCATTGAGAGAACCAGAATACAAATTACAAACAGAACCAGCTGCTTGGCATCCTGTAGGAGGATTAGTCCCACAAGGGAAAAAAGCGCTGTTCCCTCAATCACAGCCCATCGAATGATCATTGCAGTTTGAAACTGTTCGAATTTCTTCTGGAAAGGCTCACCCGGATCAATGGCATCCATTTTACGATTGGAGAAGATATAACCTGCAGGAATGGCTCCGAGCAAGAAAATGTTCACCACAGTGAGTATATCAATCTCCTGGCTAAATCCCGGAATTTGCATGTCGTTCAGGTAAACGCCCACCATAAAAAAGATCAGCAGTCCGGTATTGAGAGAATAGAAAATTACCCTTAACATTCTGAAAGCCACTCTGGGTTGAAACTTGGATCCGATCATGTGGTCTGGTTTAAGTGCTAAATTTGTCTAGTTGTCTATAAAGTAGATGATAAGAACGGAATAATTACGGTATTTGAATTCACGAAATATAAAAATGATCCATATAAAAAGAAATAATTACTTTCGGTAATAGTATTAATAGTTCAAAGATGATTGTTACTAATAAAAAGAACGTTTTCTTTCATGTTGGAACAGGTAAGACTGGATCGACTTTCCTTCAGCATCAAGTTTTCCCAAAATTTGAAGGTATCTATTACATTAAACATACACGATATAAAAAAGCAAAAAAAATCATTGATGCTACCAACTTCACCAAATATCTTGTTTCCAGTGAGTTCGACCAACAATTAGAAAGTGAAGTTAAGTCATTTTCATCAAAGTTTCCTCAAACTATACCGATCATCGTATTTAGAAGACATGATAGTTACATTGCTTCTCAATATAAAAGATTTGTCAAGAATGGATTTACTGGGGGATTTCTTGATTTTTTTGATTTGGAAAACGACCAGGGATATTTCAAGAAGCATGATTTAGACTATTGCCGTCAGATTCGAATTCTTGAAAAATATTTCGACCAAAAACCCTTAGTTCTATTTTATCAAAATCTTAAGAATGATACCAGTGGGTTCATTAAAACACTTACTAAACTGTTGGATGTCTCCATTAATTACCAGAAACTCAATGTTAAGAAAAGACATGTTTCTTACTCCGAGAAACAATTAAAAGCAATATTATTTATTGGAAAGTATATCAATATGAAAAAAAGAAGAATCTTTAAGAACGGTCTCCTACATTTTTTTTGGAGGTTGTATTTAGGCTCTATCCGATACTCTACGTTACATATTGCAAAATGTATACCTGAATCTTTCTTTGGAAGTCAAGCACTTATTCCTGAAAATGAACTTGAGAAAGTACGGAACTACTACAGGAATGATTGGGAACAATGTCTGGTTTATCCAATTTGACCTTATCACAGCTTGATTATCTTCTCAGTTGTAACAAAGTCTTTTGAGCTGATGGTTATGAAATAGACTCCTTTCTGGAAGGATGCGAGGTCGATTTGATGACTATCTCCCTCCACAACGCTGGTATAAACTATCTGTCCATTCGGAGAAGTTAATTCAAGCACCAAATCACTAACATCTTTTGTCTCAATGATTAAATGATCCTCCATCGGATTTGGGTATATTCTGAACCGCCTACTTAAATTATTGTCGATCCTTACTCCTTCTATGGTGAAAGTTTGCGGCTCAGAAATATTGCCGGTTGAATCCCGTGCATAGAGCCAATAATTTCCATTTTCGAGGGAGAAGAAGGTAAAATTTCCTGAACTATGGGGATTCCGCCTGTGTCGGGCTATCCGGGTTGCGGAACTGTTCGCTGAATTTTCCACACGATCAGATTTTACCGGCCGGTCAGTGATCCGGGCAGATATGTGAAACATAGGGCAACCAGGTATCCCGTATCCGTCAGAATCAAAAAATCATATCAAATCAGCATGTTCACAAATCCGGTTGTACATAACAGTGAAAAATCATGAATCTCTGTCCATAACCCATCCCGATTCATACCGAAATTCTAATGTGTACTGTGGTAGTTTGTTTTTCTGCGCGCCGGCAAAAGTTTCCAAGAGACGGCCTTTGCTCTTTTCGAAAAGCAAGTGCCCGAAGGGCGTGGTTTTTGAAATGGGCAAACCGGATGGGCAAACTTACTTTTTCATTAAAGAACTTTATGGATAGAGCGGGATAATCCTGATAAAAGGGGACCGATAAATGATGAATCCCTTCATCAATATAAATAAAGACTCAACATGGCGAAGAATGATAATAGTGCCTTGATCCCTGATGAAGTGATTATGAAAAAGATCTATATGTTTCGGGGATCGAAAGTGATGCTGGATCGGGATTTGGCCGATCTTTATGAAATAGAAAACAAACAATTGAAAAGGGCAGTCAGGAGAAATATCAGTCGATTTCCTGAAGATTTCATGTTTGAGCTTAGTACCGAAGAATTTAACAACTTGAGGAGCCAATTTGACACCTCAAATTGGGGTGGCACCAGATATGTCCCAATGGTTTTTACGGAACATGGAGTTATTATGTTAGCGAGTGTATTAAATAGCGAAAGGGCAATCCAGGTGAATATCCAAATCGTGAGAATCTTCACCAGAATGCGTGAGATTTTGGCCTCTCACAAAGAATTATTGCTTAAGCTTGAGAAAATTGCACACAAACTGGCAGAACATGATGATCAAATTTTAGTGATATTCGAGTATCTGAAGAAGTTGGAACAGGCAAAACATCAGTTGATGGAACAACAAAATCGAAAACGATTAGGCTTCAAAAGAATGGACGAACATTAGCTCTGAATTAACACCTTACCAAAAGTGCGGTCGGGCTTTACTTTTTGCCTGCGCCGTTTACAATGCAGGCACTGGGTAAAGCTAGGAGGCGCGCGGGGAGGGCAAAAAGCAAGGACTCCCTTCGAGAATTGAAAGAAGTCCTGTCATGTCGGATGTTTTGAACGAAGTTAGAACCTTCTTCGAGGGAGAAGAAGGTCGATCCTGATGCCCCTTGGCGGTTTCGGCCCTGGCGGCCATAAGGAATCCTCCTTCTCAGGATAAACACTCCATTCTTGTTCTGGCTTACCATACGATTATCCGGGATCCTGTCCATAAGCTTTAAGTCTCGCTGCGATCAGGTTATTTCCTGCGCGAGGGCAAAGGTTTCGAAGGGGCGGCCTTTGCTTTTTTCAAAAAGCAGAGTGCCCGAAGGGCGTGCTTTTTGAAATGGGCAAACTGGATGGGGAAACTTACTTTTCAACTAAAGGTTAGCTGACACTAGAAAATTGGCTCATATAACTTAGTGGCTCATATCCCTCTTGTAGCTATAAAAATGATAATTGAATTGCTCAAATACTCAAAAAATGGATCAAAATAAGTACACACCCGGGATACCGGACGAACTAATTACCAATAAGATCTTTGTTGTTAGGGAAAAAAAAGTAATCCTGGATCGTGATCTGGCAGAGCTCTATGATGTGGAAACCCGTCGACTGAATGAGCAAGTAAAGCGCAATATTGACCGATTTCCTGCAGACTTCATGTTTCAGTTGACAGTAGAGGAGTTTGAAAACTTGAAATCGCAATTTGCGACATCAAGTTGGGGTGGCCGCCGGAAATTACCTTATGCTTTTACCGAGCAAGGAGTTGCTATGCTCTCTGGGGTGTTAAACAGTAAAAGAGCGATCAAGGTAAACATCCAGATCATGCGTGTATTTACGCGTATGCGGAAATTGCTTGAAACTCACAAAGCAATCCTAAAAAAACTTGATGAACTGGAAAGAAAAGACATCGAACATGATAAGAAGATCGTGTTGATCTTTGAATACCTCAAACAATTAGAATTGGCCAAACAAAAGGAGCATGAACAAAGAACCCAAAAACGATTAGGCTTCAAAAGAATGGACGAACACTAGCTATTAATGAAAGCCATACCATAAGTGTGCCAGGGCTTTACTTAAGGCCTGCGCCCAAAGCAGGTGAATTATTCTAGCTGAGGTATTCCACTTATTAATCCAAGTGCAATCTAAATTTGACTTAATAAAAGAATGCACTCCGATCATCCATAATTAGAATGAATGATCCTCTAATTAAAGGATAAAATCCGATGTTATGCAAATTGCTGGCAAATCATAAAAAAAGCAGCTACCTTTATATTGGTAACTGCTTGATTATAAGAGTGAACGAGAGAGGAGTCGAACCCCCAACCTCCTGATCCGTAGTCAGGTGCTCTATCCAGTTGAGCTACTCGTCCAGCATTTCAAGATGCTTTTCGGTAAAAGTGGAAAAGCGAGTGCAAATTTAATTAAATCCATACAATTCCAAAACACTTTACCCATAATTTGCGTTCAAGATGTATATTTGAATTAAAGCCTTAGATATGAAAAAAGCTTTCAGGGTCTTCCTTATCATATTGGGTGTTATTATGTTGCTGCTCATCACCCTACCCGTTCTTTTTAAATCAAAGATTGAAGAGACTGTGAAAACAAAGGTGAATCAGGAGATTCATGCTAGTGTGGATTGGTCGAGGTTCAGTGTTTCTTTTTTCAGAGGATTTCCGGATCTGAGTGTAAACCTTCACCGGGTTTCAGTGGTAGGTATGGAACCATTTGAAGGAGATACGCTGGCTGGTCTGAAGAGATTTGAGATCAGGGTGAATCCCTTCAGTGCTTTGAAAAAAGAGATTCAGGTGAAATCAATTCTGCTGGATCAACCGCTTATCAATGGGAAGGTTCTGGAGGAGGGTTCCGTAAACTGGGATATTGCACAATCCGATCCTGCTGATCAACCAGAACCCGCATCCGCTGAGGAATCGGGGTCTTCCATGACCATAGCTCTTCAAAAGTTTGCCATCCATGAGGGGCGCATCTATTACGATGATCAGACCACAGGAACCAATGCTTCTATGGAAGGTTTTAACCTTGAGCTAAGTGGTGATTTTTCACTGGACCTCACCCAGTTGGATCTCCAGTTAACTATCGACAGAATTAATGTAAAACAGGGTGGAGTAAAGTACCTGAAGGATGGGAGTCTGGGCCTGAACCTGCTTGCTGAAGCCAATATGGTTGAGAATAGCTACACCTTAAAAGAGAGTGAACTCAGGCTCAACGGACTGGTACTGGGCACGGAGGGGGTTATATACCTGCTGGATGAAGGGGCAATAGATATGGATCTGAGGTTTTTCACCCAGGAGACCACTTTTCAAACATTGCTTTCACTGGTTCCGGCAATTTATATGAAGGATTTCGAGCAAATAAAAACCAGTGGATTGTTGAAGCTGGAGGGAAGTGTCAAGGGATTGATGAAGGATACGCTGATGCCCGATGTAAAGCTGGCCCTTCAGGTAAGCGATGGTTATTTTGCATACCCCGATCTGCCTAAAGATGTTTCGGATGTTCAAATTAATATGGTGGTTGACTATAAAGGTACTGATGTGGATGCCACCATCGTGGAATTGGAGCGGTTTCATCTGATGCTGGGAGGGAATCCCCTTGATGTGAGCTTGAAGGTGGATCATCCAATCAGTGATATGCATATAGCCGGGGAGGCTGTTGGTGTAATAAATTTTGCCACATTAAGGGATGTGGTCCCCATTGAGGATATAAACCTTGAAGGGCTCCTTGAAGCGGATTTAAGATGGGATACACGAATGTCATATATTGAACAGGAACAATTCGACAAGGTGGATATGGATGGTACTCTGCTTATAGAACAGGTTCAAATTGAATCAACTGAATTTCCTGTCCCGGTACAGATTTCAAAAATGCAAATGGACTTCAATCCCCGGTATGTGGAACTGGTTACCCTTGATTTAATACTGGGATCATCAGATCTGCATATGGATGGTGAGCTTGCCAATTTTATTCCATACCTATTTGATGATCAGACGGTGGTGGGTTCTTTAAATGTCATTTCTCAATTGCTGGATGCCAATGAGTTAATGCCTGAGTCAGTATCTGACGAATTGACCCATGCAGAAGAAGAGCAAATGGGAAAAGTGCAGGTAAAGATTCCTGAGAATATCCAATTTGCAATGACAGTTCAAATGGACAAAGTGATCTATGATCAGATCGAGGTGGAGCAGATCCATGGCCTTTTGAAGGTTAGTGAGGGGATTGCTTATCTGGATAATCTGACTCTTTCAGTGATTCAGGGGGTGGTTTCCACCACGGGCAAGGTCGATACCAGGGGAGAATTAGCACAGACCGATGTTTTAATTGATATTAGGGGGATTGATATTCAGGAAGCTTATATGAATTTTGTAACCGTGGAGAGACTCGCCCCCATGGCCAAATACTGCAGAGGTTCTGCAAATATGACCGTTCAGTACAAATCCCTGTTGGATGCTTCGTTTGCTCCGGTTTATGAGAGCATTGATGCCAGCGGGAAGATGTTTACCAATGGATTGAGGATCCATGACCTAAGCTCATTTGGCCGGCTAAGCGAAATGCTGAACAATGATACATTTAAAGAGATGGCTCCCGATGAGGTGGAAGCAAGCTTTATCGTTAAGGATGGCAGGATAACGTTTCAACCTTTCACCATGGATTTTGAAGGATCAACGATTGTAGCTTCAGGCTCCCATGGAATCGATAATACGCTCGATTATCGGCTGGATATGAATATTGCTAAAAGCGATCTGGGTAAAGGTGCCAATGATATGTTGAAAGGTCTCTCTTTACTGGCTGCCGGAGCAGGAATTCGCATTCCGGAATCCGATTATGTGAAGGTTCTGGCTAAGATTAAAGGGACATTTGATAAACCCAAAGTCACCACCGATTTAACTGGCAACCTGAAAACTTCCGGTGAGACAGTGGTTAAGGCTGTGGAAACAAAGGTAATGGAGGAGGTAGAAAAGGTTGAGGAGAAGGCAAGAGAGGAAGTCAGTGATCAGGCGGATAATATCATTTCTGAGGCTGAAGCGGAGGCTAAACGACTGATTGAGGAGGCCAGAAAGGCAGGGGAGGCCCTGGTGAAGGAAGCGGAGGTACAGGGAGAAAACCTGATTGAGGAAGCCGGGGATAATTCTTTCAGGCAGATGGCAGCCAAACGGGCCGCCCAGGAGTTAAAACGCCAGGCCGAGAAACAATCAGAAAACATGATCCGTGAGGCTGAAACGAAGGCCGAAGAACTCATTGAACAGGCCCGTGTCGAAGCAGAAAAAATCTAGTTGCGCTGAGCTCGCAAGCTCGGTTTAAGCCCCGTTTGGGTAATCCGGAAAACAATATTTATACCATTTCCTGAAACAAAAAAAGGCTGCTTCTCTCGAAACAGCCTTATTATAATCCTTGCGGTAATCTAGAATCTCTTCTCCCTGATACGAGCTTTCTTACCAGTTAACTCACGGAAGTAGAAAATACGAGCCCTTCTTACACGACCGTATTTATTAATATCTATCTTCTCTATAAATGGTGAAGATGAAGGAAATATCCTCTCCACACCAATGTTCCCGGACATTTTCCGTACAGTGAAAGTCTCAGTATGTCCTTTCCCGCGGCGCTGGATCACAACACCCCTGAACTGCTGAACACGTTCTTTATTTCCTTCTTTGATCTTATAGTGAACTGTAATGGTATCCCCAGCATTGAATTTCGGTAATTCAGTCTCTGGAGTATATTGCTCGCTTACAACCTTCATTAAATCCATGATTCTAATCTTTATTGTTTTCTGTGCCTCGATTTAACAGGTCGCAAAAGTACAAATTATTTTCTATTAGTGATAATAAATATATCGATTTATTAACAACGCAGTGTTATTAATGGGCATCGCCTTTAGGCATCTTTAGATTCTTACCAGTATCTTTAACCACCATACCCTTCCAACGCTCAGAGTAACCTGGCTGATCGGGACCGAGTGGATATCCCTCAGGGCTTCGTAGAAACACTCCGTTTTCTTCCTTTTTAATGTTGCCATCGATATATTTTACCAGGAGGAATTGTCCCAGTTCTATATATCGTTGAACCGTATAATCCCCCATATTTACCGAGTAGTTGGTTATAAACTCCCTGGCGAGATCCGGATTGGTCTCATACAACACAGTGGCGGCAGCATCAATGGCAGGGACCTCAGTAATGAATTTCTCTTCCAGTTCGGTCTGTACCTTGCGCACATCTTCCATCATTACATTGTACCTGAGGTAGCTGAAGTTTGAGACGAAGTTGAAAGCCCAGAAAGCTGCTGTTTCGGAGTAGGTTAGCAGATCGCCATTTCCAACTGCATAAGAATCAGGAACTTTTGTCATGCCGCAGTACATGGGGACATAAGTGGTAGCGGAAGCATCATCGATTCCAAACCACAGAATTCCGCCCAGCCAATCAGGCTTCATGTTTCTGCATTCGGCAACAAACGAGAATCCTGTTTGCTGTGTGGCCGTAGCTCTCTCATTCACATACATTTTACCATCAAGTTCCCAGGTAAGGGGCCTCCATCGATAGGGGAGTCCAAAGGGTCCGGCTCCTGCATCTTTCGACATATCCAATTCAGTTCCTTCCAGGTGGTCTCTCATGAAATTCATCAGGTCTTTGTTTGAGAGTTTCCTATCGGGTTTAATATAGAGGGGCATGCGGTTCTCTAAATCTTTGCCTTTCACGTAGTCAAAATATTGTTCCATATCCCCGTTGATATCTTTGAAAAAGGACCAAACGCGCATATCGCAGAAACGGGCACCTCCAAAGCTGATGGGTGCATAGGTGTCAGAAAAGCTAAACGCTTCGTCTGTTCCCTCATAATATCCTTTTTCACGCGCAAAGGAGATCACATCGGGTGCATAAATACAATTTTCAGGATCATTGAGTGGAAATTGTTGAATTCTTGCCTGGTTGGCATGACCGGATACATAACCGTCCGGGATTCTTACTGCAACCCATACAGCACCCTTATTCTTATTAAAATTCTTGCCACTCTCGGTTACCATTTCAGTACCTTTTCCGATCAATTCCAGGATCCACACTTCATTGGGATCAGCTATTGAGAATGATTCACCTGAACTGGAGTATCCGTTATCGGCTACCAGTTCTCCCATTATTTTTACTGCCTCTCTGGCTGTTCTGGCACGTTGGAGGGTGATGTATATCAGACTTCCATAATCGATCAGTCCAGTGGTATCTCTTAATTCGCTTCTTCCGCCATAGGTAGTTTCGCCAATGGCTACCTGGTGTTCATTCATATTTCCAACAACCGAGAAGGTGTGTGACAGCTGTGGAATGCGACCCAAAAATTTATTGGTATCCCACTCGTATACATCCAGAAAAGAGCCAGGAGGATAGTCTGCTGCGGGTTTGAAATATAATTCACCATACAGAACATGAGCATCAGCTGCATAGGTTATCATTGAGGTTCCATTCACTGAGGCTCCGGGTGTTACCAGAAAATTAGTACATGCCAACAGATGACTTCCAATAAGGGCTAATGCCAGAACAGATGTAATAACAACTCTTTTCATATAGTTTCAATTTTACACGTTATAACTTTCTACTTTCCACTTTCTACTTTCTACTTTCTACTTTCCACTTTCCACTTTATACTTTCTACTTTCTACTTTCCACTTTCCACTTGCCGCATCAGCGGCGCCGCAAAGATTTAACTTTTATACTTATCTGGCAACAATAGCTATTAAATAACATAGCAGATAATACAAATTATATTTATAATCGCAATTTATGTTAACATGGCGCTTAAATATTTGCAGGGGAATGAGAAGGTAATTATATTTGTGGCATAATATTTGTAGTTAAAGTAATGGATAGTTATAAAAAAATTATATACCCCCTAAGGCAGTAAGAGTTTTTTAGTAGTAGTTTAGTTGGTAGTTTTAGTTAGTGTTGTAGAGAAGGGTCCATCGCCAGATAGGCCCTTTTTTCATTAGATATATTTCAATACCAATTCGCGCTCCGCATCTGAAAACTTGTAATTTAGCCCTTCTTCCTTGTTCTTGTTCATTAGTGATAGGATATCGGCTTTCTTCGAATCATCTATCCCTGCTTCTTTGCATGTAACAGGGCTTCCAAGTGTAATAAAGAAAGAGGTTAGATTTTCAATGGTTTCATCCACATTGGATACATTAAACAGTGCCTTTCCCAATTCAATGATTCGGTCACCAGCTCTCTCCCTGAGCGCCTTCATCCACGCAGGGTACATAATTGATAAAGTAGCTCCATGTGGCGTATCGTAAAGAAATGAGAGGGTATGCCCAAAAGCATGTACTCCCCAGTCTCCCGAGGTTCGGCCATACATTGTCATGTTATTTAATGCACAGGTTGCAGCCCACATGATACGCTCCCTAAGTTCATAATTCTGCCTGTCTTTCATTAATGCAGGGCCATACTTTAATGCTTCCTGAATAATTGTAACCACAAAACGGTCAGAAAGGGAAGCATCTCCAAATCCAAACCATGCTTCCATGCAATGGGTCACCAGATCCACAATTCCGTAAGCAGTATGATCTTCCGGAACTGTTAAAGTATATGCAGGATCAAGGAAAGAGTGCACTGGATACATCAGGTCATTTCTAAAACCAATCTTCTCTCTGGTTTGAGAATTTTGAAGTACAGCAACAGAATTC
This sequence comes from Bacteroidales bacterium, assembly GCA_029938715.1. GTDB lineage: Bacteria > Bacteroidota > Bacteroidia > Bacteroidales. Next base: position 28,976 of record JAOZUK010000038.1, read on the forward strand.
ATTTCACTCCCGGTTGCGGCCAGGGTGAGCACAGCAATCAGTGGAGAGGAAGAGGTGGGCAGATGTTTTCTGGTCATTACATCCCAGGGATCACAATTCTCTGAAATGCAGATTGCAATGATTTTTGCAGAATCAATTACACTGCCGCCACCCACAGCAACTACCATATCTACCCTATTCTCTCGACCCAGCTTGGCCCCTACAGCTACATCTTCAACCCGGGGATTGGGTTTGATTCCATTAAATTCGGAAATCACTATTCCCTTATTCTCAAGTTGCCTGACTGTATCATGATAACTTCCGTTTCTCAGCACTGATCCTCCACCATAAACAAGCAATGCTTTTTTGCCAAGTTCAGCAGCAGCCAATCCGAGGTTATTCACTACATTTTGTCCGAAATGAAGCTTTGTGGGATTGAAAGCAGTAAAATTTTCCATAGCGTATTAACTAATATTTGTGTATAATTCCAACCGATAGATCTTTTTTGCCCCCTGTGACACTGGATAAACAGTTTATTTCTCTCCGCATTTTTAGTAGCCCGAGAAAAGCAAAAATCAGTGCTTCCTTATAATGTACCAACCGGGCATTCGGAATATGGATCTTAGCGGTTGCATGCAGTTTTAACCTTTCAATCAAGTTTTGGTTCAGGGCGCCGCCCCCGGTTACCAGTACTGATCCAATTTGTGCGCCTCTAATTCCCTTTGCTATCTGTATTGCAATGTGTTCGGCTGTGGTAGCCATTAGATCCTCTACAGAGAGTGTTTGTTGTGTTAGAAGGGGTAATAAATCGTCAAGAAACCATTCCCTGCCCAGTGATTTGGGTGGAGGCTTGCTGTAATATTTCAGTTGATTTAGTGACACGAGGAGATTCTCTGAAACCTTGCCATTTTTTGCTATCTGGCCATCCTTGTCAAAATCAAACCCATTCAGTTCTGCAATCCAGTTCAGCGCCATATTTGCCGGCCCCAGGTCAAAAGCTATTCGTTCCCCTTCGATGCCCTCATAAGAGATATTGGCGAATCCTCCAAGGTTCAGACAGCCCTCATAATTCCCAAACAACAATCGGTCTCCCACTGGTACCAGGGGAGCCCCCTGGCCACCCTGTGCCACATCCTCCTGCCTGAAATCATTCACCACTTTTATGCCGGTTTTCTTAGCCATCTCATGGCCGCTACCGGCTTGCAGGGTAATCCCCCGATGGGGCTCATGAAGAATGGTGTGGCCGTGTGAGCTGATCAGAGCGGGAGTAATTCTGTGTTTTGCATGAAAATCATTTAGCAGATTCCCGAAATACACTCCCAGTTGCAGATCCAGATCCCTGATTGGGTCCATGGACAGATGACAGGCCTGTTCCAGTTTTGCTTTCAGATCAGCGGGATAGGGAAGGGTCTCTGCAGCCAGAATTCTATAATCCCACACGTTGTACCCTCGAATGAACTCACAACAAGCCAGATCCACACCATCCAGTGATGAACCCGACATCAATCCTGTAATTCTGTAACAGAAAGCCATAGTATCAAATTACCAGGTGAATTTAGTGTGATAGAGACTTGCGTTCCCTTTTGAATCTGTTACATAAAGTTCCAGTTCATGCTCGGTGTTCATTTTGATCCTCTCATTATCAAAATCGTAAACAAGAAGATCATTCTTAAGATCATATTCAAACAGCACCCATTGATTATCAATATACCCTTCATATTTATCTATATCGGACAGCTCATCGGTAATGATAAATTTAATGCTTTTTCTACCGGTTCTGTTACCATTCATCTCACCTTCAATGGGTTTGATTTCTGGAGCAATGGTGTCTATCCCTATGGCATACTTCCCAAAGCTTCTTAGCCTTGCTGTTACTTTGCCATCGCTAAATTCTCCACCAGCACTTGAAAGCTCATTTTCATCATTCAGATTTACAATCAATAGTTTATTCTGTAGATCAGGATTGGTGACCTCAGTTTTTATGGAAAGGATATAAGGCAAATGCACTGGTATTTCCTCATTCCCAATATGGTAGAAATCAGTGAGGGATCCATGGGAGGGAGGAGCTTCTTCAAATATAAATTTCATATCCTCGTAGAGTGCATTTTTTGGAATAGACACTGATACCGGATCCTGGTCAAATGTGTTGGATTCATTGTACTTCATGATCATATGAGGACCTGTTGCCTGGTATTCGGGTAGCTGTTTGATGTTCCCTGATATGCTAAACTCCAGCTTCGATTGATTTCCCGCCACATCTTTTGCAACTATAATCATTTTATAACTTCTCTCCTCATTAATAAGTAACTCGCCACTATTTTCCAGTACATCGTAAATTCTCAGCCGGTCATTGGGTAAACGGTGGAGTCGATGTGCCTTTGTACTGTTTCTGGTCCGCTCCTCATAGTCAATGTGCGCATTGACATAGCGTGTTTCCGAGAAAGCAAACTCATCCATCAAATGCCTGTATACCAATTGATCATCAATATAAAATTCCAATGAATAGACTCCACACCTGTTTGAAGCTCCATTCAGATAGTCGAAAACTTCAACACTGATTCCCAGTCTGCCCGATGCACTTACTTTTGTAGTCCAGGGGATGGTGTAAATCCCATTGTCAATCACCAGAGAAGATGAGAATTTCTCTCTGGTCCCATTAATCTGGCCATGTTGATCCAGGGGATAGATAAAAAGCGAATGAAACTTGGGTGCTCGCTGGTCCTTAATATCAAAATTGTATTTTAGTACATTGGTGGGGTGCTGATTGGATGCAGTTCTGATTTCAAAATGCAGATGTGGCCCGGATGAACCGCCTGTATTCCCCGAGTAGGCTAAAAACTCTCCCTGTTCCAATTGAAAAACCCCGGGCTCCAAATAGAGATCTACCGAATGTGACTCCCTTTTATACTGCACCTTCTTTACGTACTCTGCCATGTCATCCCTGTATCTGTCCAGGTGGCCATATACCGATGTATATCCATTGGGATGAGTAACATAAATAGATTTCCCGTACCCATTGGCCTGAACCTTGATGCGGGATACATACCCCTTTTCAACTGAAAAAACATGATGCCCTACAGTTCCTTGGGTTTTTATATCAATCCCTGAATGAAAATGGTCGCTTCTGATCTCTCCAAAATTTCCTGACAGGTACATGGGAATATTAACGGGGGGATGAAAGGAATAACTATTTTGTCCTGATAACTGGACAATAAATAATTGTATAAGCGTAAAAAGTATCAGTCTGCGCATATTTTTTTTGCTGGATAATGAATTTTCAAAACTAAAGTTTTATTTTAATGGTAGGCAGTTTGTAATTTGAAAGTTTTAAACGGATTAAAATAATTCTATATTTGTAATATATATATCTCTGTTA
>JAOZUK010000413.1 GCA_029938715.1 Bacteroidales bacterium
TTATACCCACCCTCCTGCAGATAACTCTCTTTCTTCATCAAGTGCACATCCGATTGCATCATATCCTCAATCAAGGCATTTAAATCATATTTAGGTTCCCATCCCAGTTTTTTCCTGGCTTTGCTTGCATTTCCAATGAGTAGCTCCACTTCACTTGGACGGTAGTAGGCAGGGTCGACACTAACTACAACAGTTTCTGCATTGATTTTTTTCCAGATGCCCGACATGAATTTTTCTCCCACCTTTTCGATAAATATTGTTTCATCCATAGAACCGATGGTTGCTTTCTCATTTTCTCCTTCTCCGCTAAAACTCAACTCAAGTCCAATCTCTTTAAAGGAACGTTTGATAAACTCCCTTACTTCGGTGGTGACTCCTGTAGCGATTACATAGTCATCCGGTTCGTCCTGTTGCAGGATCAGGTACATGGCTTTGACGTAATCTTTGGCATGTCCCCAGTCACGTTTGGCTGACATATTTCCCACAAACAGACTATCCTGCATTCCTAAAGCAATCCTCGCCGTAGCCCGGGTTATTTTCCTGGTGACAAAAGTTTCTCCACGAATGGGTGATTCATGGTTGAAAAGGATTCCATTGCTGGCGTGCATATTGTATGCCTCACGATAGTTCACAGTAATCCAGTAGGCATACATCTTGGCTACTCCATAAGGACTCCTGGGATAGAAAGGAGTCTTTTCATACTGGGGTACCTGCTGTACTAGTCCGTATAATTCTGAAGTACTGGCCTGGTAAATCCTGGTTTTCTCAGTCATTCCCAAAAGCCTAACAGCCTCCAGGATTCTGAGTGTGCCCAAACCATCTGCATTGGCTGTATACTCCGGTGAATCAAAACTCACTTTTACATGACTCATGGCACCCAAATTGTAAATTTCATCAGGTTGGGTCTCCTGGATAATTCTTGTAAGGTTCATGGAGTCTGTCAGATCTCCGTAATGGAGTACCAGGTTTCTGTTTTCCACATGAGGATCCTGATAGAGATGGTCAATCCGTTCGGTATTGAAACTGGAGGCCCTGCGTTTGATCCCATGAACGATGTATCCCTTCTTAAGTAAATACTCGGCCATATAGGCTCCGTCCTGACCTGTGATTCCTGTAATTAGTGCAACTTTTGGCATAATAATTAAATATGGATTTGTCTTCTGATTTATTACGTTTTTACATGGCTTCGCCCTGTCAGTCACAAAGTGACGACTTCGTCGTGTTAATGAGTTAATATGTTAGTGAGTTAGGTATTTCCTAACTGAATAACTTACTAACCTATTAACTCTCTTTGATCGATTCGATCAAAGAGCTATGTACTTCTACAACTAAATTCTGATCAATGCTATCTATTCTAACCAGCACCTTCCTTCTATCCCCATCAGAGATCAATTCACCCCTTAAACCTTTCAGGCTGCCTGCAGATACCATTACCTTATCTCCCTTTCTTCGGGTTTCCCAGGTGGTCTCTACTTTTTCATCGCTGTTAACGATGATTCTTAGATTATCGATCTGGTCAGCAGGGATGGAAGCGGCTTTTCCCTCGAAGGTGATGTACTTAACTACTCCCATTGTTTGAAGCACCAGATCGTAGAAACGGCGGTCAATATGCACGAAAACATAAGAACTGAAAAGGGGTACCTCTACCGTCTTTTTACGGTCGGACCACTGACGGACTGTTTTGATCAGGGGGAGGTATGCTTCAATACCCTGGTCCTGTAATCCTTTAAGGACTTGCTTTTCAAAGCGGGATCGGGTATATACTGCGTACCATTTCTGACTCAGTTCATTACCATCCTTCTTTACCACGATTTGATCTCGTCGCGTGGTATCCATCACACATCCTCCTTCTGATTAGGGTTAGCACTCAAAATTAATTTAAATATAATTAATACAACACGGATTGATTTTATATTATCTCCGTTTTAATTAACATCTTTTTGTTGGTTTTTTCTTCATATTATTCATTCTTCAGGCAATAGGTAACTATATGGCAATTTAGACGTAAGATGCTATATTTGGTTTCAATTTTAACAAGGACAGTTAGATGAAGATAATCTCGGTAGTGGGTGCACGCCCAAACTTTATGAAGATAGCCCCATTTATAAGGGCCATTGAAAGACACAATAGCGCATCAGATCAGAAAGTTGAGCATATTCTGGTACATACGGGTCAGCATTATGACCATCAGATGTCCCAGACTTTCTTTGATGCATTAAATATTCCTCCTGCCGATATACACCTGGAGGTGGGATCCGGAACCCATGCCGAACAGGTAGGGAATACCATGATTGCCTTTGAGAAGGTGGTGATGGAGGAGAAGCCCGATTGGGTGGTGGTAGTCGGGGATGTGAATGCCACACTGGCTTGCTCAGTTACTGCCAAAAAATTGCATACAAAGTGTTGTCATATTGAAGCAGGTTTGCGATCGGGAGACTGGACCATGCCCGAGGAGATTAACAGGTTGGTCACTGACCGACTTTCGGATCTGTTATTAACACCCGATAAGCTCTCCATTGAGAACCTGGGAAAGGAAGGAGTTCCGGACGAGAAGATTGGATTTGTAGGAAATATTATGATTGATACCCTGGAGGAGCAGCGGGATAAGGCCGCCGGATTAAAAATTGCTGATGTATTGGCTGATAATTTGCTTCTTGAAGGCAGTGATATTCCCATTGTTGAGGATGAGAATTACGCGGTGATGACACTACACCGTCCCTCCAATGTGGATCACAAAGAGATATTTACTCCACTGGTTGATTTTCTGACGGGTGAGGTGGTTCTTGATATGCCACTGTTATGGCCCATTCATCCACGTGCCCGGAAGCA
>JAOZUK010000005.1:0-34505 GCA_029938715.1 Bacteroidales bacterium
GGGGATGCAAATCCCTGAACATGGCTTATTTGCGCTTCTTTTGGCAACAACGTATCACGACTCTCAAACAGCCTGTCAAAAACTAAAACCCTTCATGCTACGTTTTACTTTAAAAATTTAACTTTACAATTCACTTTAAAACCCATAGTAAATGAAGATAGCTGTTGTTGGCACAGGTTATGTCGGGCTGGTTTCCGGGACCTGCTTTGCAGAGACCGGAATTACTGTAATATGTGTGGATATTGATCAGGAGAAAATCGACAACCTGAAAAAGGTCATCATACCCATCTATGAGCCCGGACTTGATAATATGGTAAAAAGTAATGTGGATAAAGGCCTTTTATTCTTCAGTACCAATCTAGAAGAGAGTATTGTGGATTGCGATGCAGTTTTTATCGCGGTGGGTACCCCTCCCGATGAAGATGGTAGTGCCGACCTTCAGTATGTACTTTCAGTCGCTGATGAAATAGGAAAATACATGCAGGATTACCTGGTTATAGCCACAAAGAGTACGGTACCCATAAAAACTGCGGAGAAAGTAAGGCAAAAAGTTTCTGAGGCGTTGAAAAAGAGGGGTTCTGATCTGGAATTTGATGTGGCCTCCAATCCTGAATTCTTAAAGGAAGGAGCAGCCATTAATGATTTCCTTAAACCCGACCGCATTGTAATCGGAACCGATTCTGTTCGGGCTGAAAAGCTTATGAAACGACTCTACAAACCTTTTCTTCTGAATGGTCATCCCATTGTTTTTATGGATATTACTTCAGCAGAGATGACCAAGTATGCAGCCAATTCCATGCTCGCTACGAAGATCAGCTTTATGAACGATATTGCCAATTTATGTGAGGTGGTGGGTGCCGATGTGAATATGGTCAGAAGGGGAATTGGCAGTGATACCCGAATAGGCAACAAATTTATCTATCCCGGAGCGGGATATGGAGGGAGCTGCTTTCCCAAAGACGTAAAAGCTCTGATTAAAACCGGGGATGAATATGGCCGTTCACTGGAGATTTTGAAAGCTGTAGAGCTGGTCAATGAAAATCAGAAAGCACTTATACCTGCCAAGGTGAAAGCATACTTTGGCAATGAGTTAAAAGGTAAAAAGCTTGGAATCTGGGGATTGTCATTCAAACCCCAGACAGATGATATGAGAGAAGCTCCTTCGTTGAGGATCATCGAGGAGTTGCTAAAGGAGGGGGTGGAGGTTCGCGCTTATGATCCGGTAGCCATGGAAGAAGCCAAAAGAAGGCTGGGTGACTCCATTGAATATTGTAATGATAAATACGAGGCATTGATCGATTGTGACGGGTTAATAGTGGTCACTGAATGGTCCGAATTCAGGATCCTTAATTTCAAGGTACTTGAAAAACTGATGAAAGAGAAAGTGATTTTCGACGGTAGAAATATCTATGATGCAGAAGAGCTTCAGGAATTTGGATTCACTTATTACAGCATTGGTCGACAGCCTGTTAAGCCATAAAGAGAATGAAACGGATACTAATCACCGGAGGAGCCGGGTTTATTGGATCTCACCTTTGCGATCGATTGCTGGAGGAGGGTAATGAAGTAATTTGCCTGGATAATTACTTTACGGGTGCCAAACGGAATATCATCCACCTGTTGGATAATCCCTATTTTGAATTGATTCGACACGATGTTACCTCTTCTTTTTATGTGGAGGTTGATGAAATATACAACCTGGCGTGCCCTGCATCTCCAATTCATTATCAGTACAATCCCATAAAGACAGTAAAGACTTCGGTCATGGGTGCCATAAATATGCTTGGACTGGCCAAGCGAATAAAAGCCAAGGTGTTGCAGGCGTCCACCAGCGAAGTGTATGGAGACCCGACCATCCATCCCCAACCCGAAACTTACTGGGGAAATGTGAATCCCATTGGTACAAGGTCCTGTTATGATGAAGGGAAACGATGTGCCGAAACTCTTTTTATGGATTATCACCTTCAGAATAGAGTTAGAATTAAGATCATAAGGATCTTCAATACCTATGGACCCAGAATGCACCCCGATGACGGGCGTGTGGTCTCAAACTTTATTGTTCAGGCCCTGCAGGGCAAAGATCTGACCATCTATGGTGATGGTTCACAAACAAGAAGCTTTCAATATGTGGACGATCTGCTTGAAGGCATGGTGCGAATGATGCAGACGGGCGATGAGGTCACCGGTCCAATTAATCTGGGTAATCCAGATGAGTTCACCATACTTAAACTGGCAAAGAAAGTTCTGGAGTTAACCGGTTCCAAATCGAAGCTAATTCAATTACCTCTTCCCCAGGATGATCCTCTGCAACGGAAACCAGTGATAACAGAAGCCAAAATTCATCTAAACGACTGGGAACCTGTTGTGGGCCTGGATGAAGGATTACAAAGAACCATCACCTATTTTGATAATTTGTTAAGCAAGTAGAATGAAAGGTATCATACTAGCAGGTGGAGCAGGAACACGTCTGCATCCCATTACCAAGGCTATCTCCAAACAGATCATTCCGGTCTATGACAAACCCATGATCTATTACCCTTTGTCGGTACTTATGCTGGCCGGCATCAGAGAGATACTTATTATCTCCACCCCTGAAGACCTGCATCTGTATCAGACCCTACTGGACGATGGCAGTCAATTGGGCCTTTCGCTGAGTTACACCATACAACCCTCTCCGGATGGACTGGCTCAGGCATTTCTTTTGGGCGAAAACTTTATTGGAGACGATTCGGTGTGTCTGATCCTGGGAGATAACATATTCTATGGACACGGTTTTTCCAAAACATTGAAGAAGGCCGCTACCCTCGATGATGGAGCTATTGTATTTGGATATTTTGTAAATGATCCAGAACGATACGGGGTAGTAGATTTTGATTCAGAGGGAAAGGTATTGAGCCTTGAAGAGAAGCCTGCCCTACCAAAATCAAATTATGCTGTAACCGGACTCTACTTTTACAGCAATGATGTGATCAGGAAAGCCAAAATCCTTGAACCGTCAGCACGCGGTGAACTTGAAATCACAGATCTGAACAGATTATACCTGGAAGAGGAGCGACTTCAGGTAAGGATCATGGGAAGGGGAATGGCCTGGCTTGATACGGGCACCCAGGAGAGCCTCCTTCAGGCCGCTAATTATATCCATACCATTGAACAGCGCCAGGGATTAAAAATCTCCTGCATAGAAGAAATCGCATACCAGATGAAATTTATTGGAAAATCCCAGCTATTGGAGCTTGCAGAGCAGATGAAGAAAAGCACCTATGGACAATATCTGCTGAGTATTGCAAATGAACGACTCTTTACCTCGGATATTTAACAGGCTGATGCAGATAAGAAAAACTGATATCAAAGGTTTATTTGTCCTGGAACCCAGGGTCTTTAAAGATACACGCGGCTATTTTTTTGAGAGTTTTCATAAACAAAATCTTGAAGATCACGGCATCGATTACAATTTCATCCAGGACAACCAATCCCGATCCTCCTTCGGAGTGGTCAGGGGACTCCATTATCAAAGGTCACCCTGGGCTCAGACCAAGCTAATCAGGGTAATTGAGGGAGTGATTTATGATGTGGCTGTAGATATCCGTGCAGGATCTCCTACCTATGGTCGATGGTATGGTCTTGAGCTTAGTGCTGAGAATTACCTTCAACTGCTTGTACCCGCAGGATTTGCCCATGGATTCTCAGTACTTTCTGAACATGCAACGGTAAACTACAAATGTGATGCTTACTATAACCCCGCTTCCGAATCGGGTATTCATTGTGCCGATCCCCACCTGAACATCGATTGGAAACTCGATTTAAGCCTGGCCGTGATTTCGGAAAAAGACAGGATTCTACCCCACTTAAAAGACATCTAAATAATTAAATATGAGCAAAGTACTTGTAACAGGAGCAAACGGACAACTTGGGCGTGAAATCAAGAAGATCCGAAACAGTTTCAGACAGATCTATTCATTCACCGATATTGAGGAGTTGGATGTGTCTGATAAAGAGGTCCTGGAAAACTACCTGGCCTCCAATCCAGTAGATTACATCATCAACTGTGCCGCCTATACCGATGTGGATGGAGCCGAAGAGGATGTGGAAAGAGCCATGCAACTCAACCGGGATGTACTGGTCAATTTCAAGAGCTGCCTGGAAAAACACTCTCAAACCCGCATATTTCATATCTCCACCGACTATGTTTTCAATGGCGAACTCACACGTCCTTTGCGAGAGGATGACCGGACCGACCCACTGGGTATGTATGGAATTACCAAACTGGAGGGTGAAAAGGTACTACTGGGTCATCCGCGTGCAGTCATTATGCGGACTTCATGGCTCTTCAGTGTATTTGGAAAAAACTTTGTAAAGAGCATGATCAACCGGATGGACCAGCGGAACGATCTAAGAGTGGTATACGACCAGATAGGTACACCTACATTTGCCGAAGACCTTGCCAGGGCTATTATGCAGATCATCTCCGACGTGGATTCGGGACATTCAGACTTTGTTCCGGGACTCTTCCATTACTCTAACGAAGGAGTTTGCAGCTGGTTTGACCTGGCTGTGGAAGTGTGCCGGTTAATCAATTGTAAAGGGAATGTAATTCCCATCGAATCTCATGAATACCCAACACCCGCAAAAAGGCCTGTTTATTCAGTTCTGAACAAATCCAAGATTAAAGAGGTCTATGGGGTAGAGGTACCTTACTGGAGAGATAGCCTGGAGAAATGCATTAAAAATTTGTTATAACTAAACAACCTTTCATATATGGATAACCAAAGCATACTTTCAGTTGTAAAGGAGAAAGCAGGTGTGTGGCTTGACAGTCCTATCGATGAAGCATCCAAGGATGCCATTCGGAGCATGATGGAAAACAATGAATCAGAGCTGATCGAGAGTTTTTACAAAGACCTTGAATTTGGAACAGGTGGACTGCGTGGCATCATGGGTGTAGGAACAAACCGGATGAATATTTATACGGTTGGGATGGCCACACAGGGCCTGTGCAACTATCTGCTTCAACAGTTTGGAGACAGGGAAGAGATCAGTGTAGCCGTAGCACATGATTGCAGAAATAACAGTCCGTTATTTGCTCAAATTACGGCCCAGATCTGTATAGCCAATGGGATCAAAGCATATCTCTTTAATGAACTCAAGCCCACTCCCGAACTAAGCTTTGCAATCAGAGAGCTGGGATGCCAGAGTGGCGTTGTGGTCACCGCATCGCACAACCCAAAGGAGTACAATGGCTATAAGGTTTACTGGGATGATGGAGGTCAGATTATAAATCCCCATGATATCAATATCATCCAGGAAGTTCAAAATATTAAGTCCATAGCGGAAGTTAAGTTTGACGGTAACAAGGATTCGATCGTTACACTTGGTGAAGAGATGGATGCACTCTATATTGACCAGGTAGTTAAACAATCATTAAATCCCGAACTAATTGAAGCCAATTCAGATGTAAAAATCGTATACACCCCCATACATGGCACCGGCGTAAAAATGGTTCCAAGAGCACTGAAGGCCCTGGGATTTAAGAACATCTACAATGTCCCCGAACAGGATGTGGTGGATGGGAATTTCCCAACTGTGTTATCACCCAATCCAGAAGAATCGGCAGCATTGGATATGGCTCTGAAAAGAGCAGATGAAGTAGGTGCTGATCTGGTGATGGCCACCGATCCGGATGCCGACAGGGTAGGAATAGCAGTCAGAGATGACAAGGGTAAACTTGTTCTCATCAACGGAAACCAGACTGCCGCTCTGCTTACCTACTACCTTCTCTCCCAATGGTCTGAAAAAGGCAAGCTGAAGGGGAAGGAGTACATAGTAAAAACCATCGTCACTACGGAACTAATTGCAGATATGGCCAGGCACTACGAGGTCCCATACGATGATGTGCTTACCGGATTCAAATTCATTGCCGATATCATCAAGAAGAATGAAGATACAATGACCTTCATTGGCGGTGGCGAAGAGAGTTACGGTTTTATGGTAGGAGATTTTGTAAGAGATAAAGATGCAGTAACATCCTGCTCCATTATTGCTGAGCTGGCTGCCTGGGCCAAGAGCCAGGGGAAAAGTGTATACGATATCCTGATGGATATACATCTAAAGTTCTCATTTTATCTCGAATCCCTGATCAATGTGGTTAGAAAAGGAAAGTCGGGTGCGGAGGAGATTCAGGCCATGATGGCAGGTTTCAGGGAAAATCCACCAGAGCTAATCAATGACTCCCGGGTGGTTTGGATTCATGATTACCAGAAGCAGTTGAGTGCTAATAAGATAACGGGAGAAAACAAAAAAATAGATCTGCCTGTATCCAATGTATTGCAATTTCTGCTGGAAGATGGAAGCAAAGTTTCGGTTCGTCCCTCCGGAACTGAACCCAAGATAAAATTCTATTTCAGTGTTTACGAAAAGCTTGAAAGCCGGGAGGCCTACGAGACCACCAGAAGACTGCTGGAGCAGAAAATAGAGAATATGAAGAGAGACCTCAAACTATTGTAATAGAGACTTATGAAATCATACCGAAAAGAATTGTGGTTTAACATCACCAAGCGACGAGAGCTAATAAATATCACACGTGACGTGGATGAGTGCCTACGTGAAAGTGGTATTCGCGAAGGTCTCATACTTTGCAATGCGATGCACATCAGTGCATCAGTGTTTATCAATGACGACGAATCAGGACTGCACCACGATTTCGAGGTGTGGCTGGAGAAACTGGCCCCGGAAAAACCACACAGCCAGTACCAGCACAATGGATTTGAAGACAATGCCGATGCCCACCTAAAACGAACCATTATGGGTCGTGAGGTTGTGGTGGCTGTTACCCAGGGAAAAATGGACTTCGGCCCCTGGGAACAGATCTTCTACGGCGAGTTTGATGGCAAACGCCAGAAGAGGGTGTTGGTGAAGATTATCGGGGATTAGAAAAAGAAATTACTTTCCTGATTTTTCTGACATGTATTTCATGGCAGCGTCCATTTCAGCTTTAAATTCCTTAAACTCCATTTGAGAGCCTTGTATTACCATGCTCCAATACCTGGTTTGTGCCCCATGAGCAACTGCTTCTTCGATTTCCGCATCCGTTGCTCCAAATGCTTTTGCTGCTGCAGTATGGAAATAGACGCAATACACGCAGGGTATTTGACTAGCTACAGCTAGTTGTATTAACTCCCGGTATTTTGGCGAAATTGCATTGTCGGGGCTCGCTAATTGCTTAAATGTTTCCCAGGCCCCTGCCAGGGCGTGCTCAGGAAATACTTCAAACATTATAAGAAAGGTTCCATAGGTCTGGGTAATTTCCTTTTTAGCATTTTCGTAAGCCTCATTGTTCTGAGCGGATAATACCAATGTAAGCAGCAACATAGGAATAACCAATTTCACCCTTGTAAGGATGGTCTTGCTAGAATAGTTCATGGAAATGATTTTAAGTGATGATTAGTAAGTGTATTAAATAAATATATAACATTACACCTACCTTTGTCAAGCGTATTATGCTGTATATTAATATTTTAACATATTTTTAACATTACATTAATCCAGTGTCCCAGCTCATATTAAGGCTATTCCATCCAGCGTAAAACTAATTTTGCTTAGTAAATACCATGCATATTTCAGCCTCGATTTTCATTAACGACGATGAATCGGGTCTCCACCATGATTTCGAGGTGTGGCTGGAGAAGCTTGCACCTGAGAAACTTCCTGGAGATAAAGGCAATGGCTTCCTTTTACTGTTTTCAAGGATGAAATGAACCCAGAACCCTGTGAACAGCTCTTTTGCAATGACATAGGACTCATATTCACAAATCGCTTTTATGATGAAAAGATTGTAAGAATCCTCCTTTTTGTCGTAAACTGTTGATATGTTGATCAAAAAAAGTATCTCCTACGCTGAAAAATGCATCTGCTTTTATAAATTTAAGTGCTAATCAATGAAATGATCCTTTCGGCCATGAGGAAAGATTCATCCCTATGATCAAATCTTCCATCCTTCATATTATCCTTCTTTTTACAGTAGCATTCATTTTATCAAGCGATAACCTGAAGGCTCAGACCCATAGAATTCTTCCTCTGGGAAACTCCATAACTGAAGGTATGGGGGAAGAATATATTCCTGAATCTCAGCGCATCTCCTATCGCAAGGCCCTTTTTGATAATCTGACGGGCGGGGGTTATAATTTTGATTTTGTGGGTCATAGAAATGCAGGGTATGAATCCCTTTCCGATGCCGATCATGGAGGAATCCCGGGTACCAGGGCACAGTATGTGGCTCGGTTGTTACAGGATGGATATGATGAGAGGTGGAATACCCAGGTAACACCCGGGGGGGAGCCTTACCTGGATGTTTATCCGGCCGATATTATCCTGCTGCATATAGGAACCAACGACATCACCCATGCAGAAGGTTCAAGTGCTGTTGATATGGACAACATTCTGGACATCATAGATGCCTGGGAGCTTTCCAGCGGAACGAAAGTAGTGGTATTTGTAGCCCGCATTATTCAGAGAACCGACAACGCTTCCAACAGTTTAACAACCACACAGCTCAATGACAATGTGGCTTCCATGATTGCAGGAAGAGGGGATCCCAATATTATCATGGTGAATCTGGAAACAGGGGCAGGTATAAATTATAATACCGAATTGCTTGCCGATGGGGTACATCCTGCTCCATCTGCCTACGATAAAATGGGACAGAAATGGTACTCCAGTCTAAATACGTACCTTAGTGCAATCCCTGCTCCACCCGGTGGGCTATCCCTTGGAGGTGAAACGGGTAGTTCTATACAATTGTCATGGGCCGACAACTCTAACAACGAAACCGGATTTGAAATAGAGCGATCAACCACTTCATCAGAAAGCAGCTTTACCCTGATCCATACAACAGGGTCAGGGACCACCTCATACACCGATACTGGTCTGGAAGAAAACACCCGGTACTATTATCGGGTGAGGGCAATCAATGCTGTGGGTCCTTCCCTATACACTCAAATTGAAAGCGCTTTTACCTCCTTAGCCCCCACTGCCCCCACCGGATTGCTGGCAACACCTGTGAATGAGGCAACCATTGGCCTTAGCTGGTCAGATAATACAGCTTCAGAAACAGGATATATCATTGAGCGTTCAGCGCTTTCAGGTATGGGGTTCTCATTGATTTATACCACTTCAGCCAATGTCACCTCTTATGATGATTTGGGACTTGATGAAGGCACTGAATACTTCTACAGGGTACGCGCCACCAATGGAGTGGTTGAATCGGAAGATAGCAATGAGGCCAGCGCAACCACCAACCTGCTTCCCCCCACAGGAATGAAGGCCAGTGTGGTGAATGAAGGCATGATCAGCCTTACCTGGAGTGATCAATCGAATCTTGAAACTGGTTACATAATTGAACGGTCCGAAACTTCTGGATCGGGCTTTTCAGAGGTCCACACCACCGCTGCAAATGCCACCTCTTATACCGATAGCGGTCTCGCCGATGGAAGGAAGTATGTCTACCGTGTGAGGGCCACCAATGGTCAGACAGTTTCATCTTATAGCAATGAATCGGATGCATCCACTGTACTGGCTGCCCCCTCCCAATTATCAGCTACTGCTTTAGATGAGGCAACCATCATCCTCACATGGGCAGATAATTCGGTCAGTGAAACAGGATACATTATTGAGCGTTCGCTAACTTCAGGATCAGGATATGGGGTAATCGATGTGATCCCACCAAACTCAACCTCTTATACAGATAGTGGTTTCAATGAGGGCGATCAATTCTTCTACCTCATAAGGGCGACCAATGGGGTGACACATTCCGAACCCAGCAATGAGGCGAATTCAACCACAATACTTGCCACGCCTGTCGGGCTAGAGGCTACCGGAGTGGACAAAGCGTCCATCAACCTGATGTGGTCAGATAATTCAGAAACTGAAACCGGATTTATTGTTGAACGGTCGGAGAGCCCAGGTGCCGGTTATACAGAAATACATACCACTGCCGCCAATGAGACTTTCTATTCAGATAAAGGGCTCGCAGATGGAACACAGTACTACTACAGGGTCAGGGCCACCAACGGGGAAGTTTTTTCTGCCTATAGCAATGAGTCAGGTGCAATTACCAATCTGTCGGTCCCCACTGGTATGTCAGCCAGTGCCATAGATGAAGCGAGTATCAACCTGGCGTGGACCGATCACTCGGTTAGTGAAGAGGGATACATCATTGAGCGATCGGGAAGCTCCGAGGCAGGCTTTACAGTGATCGGGACTACCTCAGCAAATGCAGTAGAATATAGAGATACTGACCTCAGAGATGGCTTCCAATACTTCTACCGGGTGCGGGCGACCAATGTTACGGGAAGTTCGGCTTACAGCAATGAGTCAGATGCAATCACTATCCTTGCTGCTCCAACAGGATTATCAGCCATATTGTTAGACAAAGCTTCAGTAAAACTTACATGGACCGACAATTCAGCCAGTGAAACAGGATACATCATTGAGCAATCTGAAAGTTCCGGAACAGGTTTTGCTGAAATCGATGTTGCATTAGCAAATTCTAATTCCTATACGGATGATGGAATCAAAGAGGGAGAATATTTCTTCTATCGGGTCCGCGCCACCAACCAGATAGCTATTTCTGCATATAGCAATGAGGCCGGCTTCCTCCCGAATATGGAATTGACAGACTCACTGTTTTCATTTTATCCAAATCCCAGCAGTGGAAATATTACCATGATTATCAGAAGAGGAGAAGAGAATGACGCCACTTCCTATGTGCGGCTTGCAGATCTTTCAGGCAAGGTTCATTTTATTGAGGAGATAGAGATGACAAACGGTATGCAGGTACAGATGTATGAAATAGAACTCCCACCGACAATCTCCAGTGGAACCTATTTACTTTCAGTGATCACGGGCAACAGCTCCGCTTCTGAGAAATTTATACTGGTCAGAAACGAATAGCCCTCTAAGACAGATTTTTACGGTATTCAGTTGCCAGGTCTTCGAATGAAGTCTTCATTCCTCCATATAAAACCTGGTAAGCGTGAAGAGTTGTAATGTTATTTCCTTCTATTACAATTGGGCCATCCGGGGTAATCCCGATATCCCAACCTATCATAAAAAATTGTTGAAACAATTGATGAAGAGATTTCACCATTTCAATGGACTCCTTATAGTAAGGTATTTGATACTCCTTGAAAACGGTTTTGGTCTGAGGATGTTTGCCCATACTGGTTTGACTGGAAAAATTTTCATGGGTATTTGCATACTCCATCAATACTCCATTATCCCTATGGAAACCAACTATAATATTGCCACTCAGGCTATTATCTACATAACTATCGTTGATCCCCATCCTTAAATAACCCTGGTAATAATGAAAAGTCCGCCCGGTCCTTATGGTAAGCAAACGCAGGGTATTGATACAGGATGGATTCAGGATCTTCATATCATCATGCTGCAATATGCGATCCTGGATCAGATATCTCTGCTTTCCCAGATAGTGCAAAAAATCGGAAACTGAGATCTCCTTTTTATTGAGAAAAAGGCGTTTCTCTTTAACCTCCACCTGGAAGATCATTCTACCCCCAAATCCGTTAACAGCTTTACAAAATCCATCAAAATTGTGCTGCATGAATTCATCACTGGAAATATATCGGTTGGATTCCATTTTCTGGATACCAGTCTGATCAATTAGAAATAAATTATTTGGCGACCTGAAGCCATTACCTTCCAGCGCTTTATAGAAATAGTACTTATCCTCCAGTATGGGGAAATACTCAGGGGAGTTCAACTCTTTTTCAATTCTCTTAAAGAGTGATGATTTCACATAATCGGACGGCTGCCTCCCTTTAAGAAACAGCTCGTAATCGAGATAATAGTTTAACTGACCCCTGTTAGAAACTACCCAGACTAAAATTTCCAGGAATATGATCAGATAAGGCTTGTGTGCCGAATTCGGTATGGACCGAATACGAGCTACAGCGTTTTGTATTTTCTTGGGTATCATAAAAATATTGAATTGGTATCAGGCCCCCCAGGCAATGGATGTACGGATGATCTTTGCCGGGCTACCGGCCAGAATCACATGGCTTTCTGGAATAACCTTATTAATCATTGAGTTTGCAGACAATACAACCATATCCCCAAGCTGAGTCCCTTTCTGTACCAGGCAGTGGTTCCCTATCCAGCAATTGTTCCCAAACTTTATTTTTTTATCGGGATTGAGATGATTTGAATCGGAATCAAATACCTTATGAAAGTCCGTATCAATAATCTGAGTATCCCATGCGATTCGACAATCTGCTCCAAACTCAATGGATTTGTAACAGACAATTACGCTTCCCGAAGAGATTCTGAAATTATTTCCAAGTATTAATGTGGCGTTATCACCTACAATGATTTTAGCTCCATATTTGATTACTGCATACCCCTCAAAAATAACCCTTCCCGAGTTTTCCCATACCGGACGATTGTGTTTCATATCATAGATCCCAATCTCCTCGGTTCCAATTCGGATCATCCCAGGCCGCCTGATCCCAAAAATCTGAATGGAACCTTTAACTCGCTTCAATTTGGTATTTCTACTAAGAAAAACAGGTAAACGGAGGGCCTCCCTAAAAGGCAGGTAATATAAATTGAAATAGATGGTCTTCCAATTAAAGTATATAAGAAAACATCTGAGAATTTCTGAGAATCTCATTTCTACAAAAAAAAATTATACTCACGCTCATTTATACTAAACTGTTATACTCATTTACATTAGGTTTTGTTTCATAACCTCTTGTCAATTCCCCCATTATTGGCCTTTATGAACTATTTAGTAGATTCTGTCACCCATAGAGAAGTTGTTCCTCAATTTATCCCGGGACAAACTGTTTAGCCAGGTTAACCAGGTAGAGATGTTCGGAGGCCCTGGTAAATGCAGTGTAGAGCCACCTGAGGTAGTCCATCGATAACATTTCATCTGTGAAAAAGCCCTGGTCCAGGAATACGGATTTCCATTGTCCCCCCTGCGCCTTGTGACAGGTAACCGCATAGGCAAACTTTACCTGTAGAGCATTATAATAGGGATCTGAAGCAATCTTATCAGAAACCTGCTTTCGGTTTACTGCATTTGGGTAGTCCTCAGCCACTGAATTATAGAGTGTTCTTTGCTGTTCATAGTTTAAGGAGGGGGCATCCAGATCGATCACATCCAGAAGTACCTTTACTTCCATTTCCAGATCACCATGATCGGGCAAAACGATCCTGAGGTTGGAAAATCTGTGTCCATGCACTTCCTCTGATTGGAGTATTTTTTCTACCCGGACGATATCTCCATTGGCAATAAAGTCAACCCGGTTCTCTTCATCCTTCCAGAAGTAATTATTCTTCACCACCATCAGGAGATCGCCGGGTGATATCTGCTCTTCCCTCCAGAGGATTTGGCTCCTGATCCCCTGGTTGAAACGGTTGGCCCTTTTATTGGACCTCGTAACCACAATGGTCTCTCCAGCTCCAAACTGATCGTAGCTCGCTCCGATGGCTTCCAACAGATCGGCCCCGTCTATCATAGTAACATCGCCAAATGAATCAAAGTCAAAATTGGGATATCCTTCAATGCTCTCTGTAATCAGGTTTCTGATGGAGGTGGCATTTCGAAGGATTCCCGAGTCCTGGGTCTGGCGAACCACATCGGTCATTTCTATCTCTTTCACCTGGTATCCAAAACTTTCCAGTCTGGAACGATTTAAGGCCGGACTAATCTCAAGTCCCACAGGAGGAAGCTGAGCCGTATCCCCTGCCAGGATCAACCTGCATTGGGAACCCAACTCGACATAGTCTAGCAGATCCCTGAGAAGATCCCCTGAACCAAAGAATGAATCGGCAGAACGATCGCCAATCATGGACGCCTCATCCACAATAAAATAGGTGTGCTTATGCAGGTTGCGGTCCAACACAAACTCACCCAATCCGTCCCTGCCAGATTTCTGCCGGTAAATCTTCTTATGAATGGTCCATGCTGGCTGATGGGTATAGGCACTAAGCACTTTAGCAGCACGACCTGTTGGAGCAAGCAGGACATACTTTTGCTTCAACGTTCCCAGTGTTTTCACCAGGCTGTTAATCAGCGTGGTTTTACCTGTCCCTGCATATCCCCTGATAAGCATTATTTCCGAATAATTATCAGAGGCCAGGAAATCGCCCAATTCTCCAATCAAATCTGACTGCCCGGCGGTAGGCTGAAACTCAAGATTTTCGAATAATTGCTGACTGATAAAATTACTTAGCATCCTTTTGAGTTAATGCGCAATTAATAATGCATAACCAGGCAAAATTTAGTCTTTCTCAGCGTATATTATGTAATGACGTTTGTGAAATAATCTCAATATCGACCTAAATCCTATTTTGTAACTCCATGCCGTCCACATCTCAGAATCTTTAATCGTCCATCCAGTGCGTTCCAGCAGAGCATCGAATTGCTTCTTTTCAAACTCATGGTAGTGACGATCCAGCTTTTCATCGGGCCAATATGCACTAGCAAACCATAATTTAAGTGGTACAGACGCGATCAGCTTACCGCTCGCCTCATTCAGTATATTAAATGGCGCGAACATATGCTCAAAAATTTCTAATGCTATGATAAAATCATACTGATGCACCACATTATAATTAACATCTAAATCTTGCCCTGTCGTATTTTCTACATCAAACTCTTTTAACCGGGCTGTCAGTTTGTTCGGAACGCCAAGATCAAGGATGGCATCATCAGTGATATGCCTCCCGATAAACTTAATCGTCCTATCAATCCTTCTTTCGTCACTATTTCGCATATTTTTCAAAAGCTCGTTATATTTATTTACCACTCACGTAATTATTCATTCTATCGGAATTACTTTACCGGTATTCAAATCAATGCGCAATTAAAAATATTTAATTTATTTTTTTTGTTAAATTTGTAAGCAAACGTATAAAGCATTCCCCATGAGAAGAGCTATTCAAATTCTATTTGTTTTAATAATCATTGTATTAGGGTATCTGATTGTTGAAAGCATTATGGAGCCTATTCGGTTTTACCAGGATGTCGCACAAAGAGAGAATGCTACTAAAGACCGACTGATTGACATCAGGGAAGCTCAAAAGGCCTATAAAGATATTCATAAAATGTATACAAGCAGCTTTGATACCCTAATTGCATTTCTGGATACCGGTTCATTCGAAGTGATAAAAGCCATTGGTGAAATACCTGAAGAGTGGTTGGAAGATATGGGATTTGAAAAAGCAAGGGTAAAGGCTCTGAAAGAGGGTGTCATCAGTCGTGAAACTACAAAAGTGCCTGTGATAGACTCGCTCTTTGGCGTGGGGTATGCAATAGACTCCCTTCGCTATGTGCCCTATACAGAGGATGTATTGTTCAAAATGGAAGCAGGAGAAATCTTAACTACCTCCAACCTGACCGTACAGGTTGTGGAAGTATCCGTTTTATATGATTATCTACTCAACGGCATGGATCGGCAGCTTATTGTGAACTATAAAGATGAACGGATGAAAATGGTTGGTTTTGAGGGAGTGAAATTTGGATCTCTGGAAGAGGGAACCCTTACCGGAAACTGGGAATAGTTTCTCTGACATAGATGCAGGCAGATGGTATAATATCGAATACTATTTCTCAGGATATTAGACTGAAAGGCCATCAATCCATTCGTTTAGCTGCGGATGGATTTTCTATTTTAGTTTCAGACGCCAGTTACAAACCTGTTTTCCTCAAGCAGTTTACATTCGATTCTTCCATCCAGAAGGACCAGTTTCCTGCCCAGTGTGGCAGAATCCTGGAGGAATACCAGTTGCTCTCTTTTGAAGGAGAAACTGTTCTTATTATGGATACACTGGCAGTAACAGTCGTTCCGAAACAGTTCTTTAACGAATCCCAGAGTCGTGCCCTGCTCGAAAAGGCATGTAGCCTGAAAGATACCGACCAGGTGCATCATCGTTTTATTAAGGCCCGGAAAATTTTCCTGACTTATGCGGTTTCAAAGGAGATAGAAGCGCTGAAAGAGCGGTTCATCGGCGATGTGAAAATTATTCATGCTTCAGAGTGTCTGCTCTCATTAGCCGACCAGGTAAAGTCCAGCGATCATCAACGTGGGGTAATGGTTGCCGATGTTCAGCCTTTTTCTCTGAATATTCTTGTAATTCAAGAAGATCAGATAAAGCTACTCAACAGTTATACACTGACTGATCCAGCAGATTTCATCTATCATGCCCTGAATACCATGAACCAGTTAGGCCTCAACAGAGAATCCATTCCCATATATCTCTCTGGTATCATACATGAAGAACATGAACTATTTGGTCTCCTGGGGAAATATATTAGGCAGGTGACCACTACACCTTACTACCTGGAAGAGCTGACCAAAGTACAGATACTTCAGTATATGGTCGTATCAGAAGCAAGCAAGTGCGCATAATCAGCGGGATATACAGAGGCATACGGATTCGTCCTCCCAAGAGCTTCAAGGCCAGACCCACAACGGACTTTGCCAAAGAGAACCTGTTTAATATTCTTATTCATTCTTATCAATTGGACGGAATGGAAGTTTTGGATCTATTTTCCGGAACCGGGAGCATCAGCTATGAATTTGCTTCAAGAGGAGTAAAGTCGGTGGTTGCTCTTGAGATGGTGCAACCCCACTTCAAATTCATTCTGGATACATGTAGAAAAATGGAAATGGATCAGGTCACAGCCATCAGGGGAGATGCCTTCAGGTACCTTAAGAAACCTTATCAGTCCTTTGATATAATCTTTGCCGACCCCCCGTACGATCATCCCAGGCTTGCAGAACTTCCCGACCTGGTTATGTCAACAAAGATCCTGCATGATGAGGGTCTGTTTATTCTGGAGCATCCTTCGCAATATTCCTTTACAGCACACCCCCATTACTCTCAGCAAAGAAAGTACGGGGGTGTGAATTTTACCCTGTTTACTAAAAACGCCTCTTAGTCCACAGTAATCAATTTGTTTCGGCCCTTGAGTGTGCCACCTTCATACCACTGTATCATATAGATCCCACGATTCAAGCTACTTACCTCCACCTGGTAGATCTGGTAACCTTTCGGGACATTCTCGTTGTGAACAACGCGTCCATTCATATCGATGATCTCCAACCTCCCATCCTGTTGGGCAGGCCTGCCCAGGTTCACATTTACAACATTCCTGGCCGGATTGGGATAGATAAAGAGTGATTCCACCATAGCTGCTGTTCTCTTGGTCCCTACCTGTGGAGTTTTATAGGAAGTCGCTGCCTGGAGGATCTCGTTGGTGTTGCGGTTCAGAACAAAAGCAACTACTCCCAGATCGTCCGTATCTTCAACAAAAGGCAGATAGGTCCAATCATTCTCCCTGATCTCATCATAGCCCAATCTCCAGTTATCCCCCAGCAATTTTCCCGCAGGAGTTGGAAGCATATCCAGTACTACATTTCTGAACTCGCTATCGCCATTCTCCCCGGTATACTGGGTTACTGAAGTTTCAAACACGACCACATACAACTGAATATTATCGTCATACCGATCCACGTCACAGGTAACCATAGTGGTAGCTTCCAGTCCTCCTTCCATCCAATTCACTTCCAGATCCACATCAAATACAGGTTTCTGAAGCGACAGTTGCATCACCTGATCAATCTCGAGTGTCGATTTCAGCTCTGAGAAATCGAATCTGTCCTCTTCAACCACACCCCCATTTAACACTGCATAGGGTACCGATGGGATCCCGTAGTTGAAGGAACGGACAGAAGATGATAAAGGACTATTCTCATTCATGGGATCGTAACCCGGGATATTCATATGATATTGTATATCAATTACATCTCCGGAATTCTCCTTCACAAAGGAATCAATTATATCATCCGCATTCATGGAGGCCGCATCGGAAGAATTTGTAAAATGCTCGATGACTGTCATCTTTGTCCGCTGTGTAATGGAAACATTATCAAATGCAAATCCCTGATTTCCTATTCCTTCGCGGCCATTGGATCCAAGCGCGATCCTGAAGGTCACATTTGGAACCTGTGCAACCATATTCAGATCATGAGCTACAGATACCCAATCCTGGTCGGGATTGAATACATCCAGACTCCAGCCTGTTGAACTTCCTCCTGGTTCATTGGAGATCACTGAGCTGTTATACCATTCAATACCGGATGCGATTTCTCCTACGGTTTTCCAACCCTCGTTCTTGCTCACCTGGTACTGCAATACTGCACCGTCCCTCTCAGGAACAAAGCTCCGCATGATATCCATACTGATCATGGGCTTCTTAATGCCGGAAAAATCAAAGCAAAGGCTCTGCAGCCAGGAATCCTCATGGTAATCAATCACATCACCAGGAAGTTGAGTGAACCAGGCATTGTCACCTGTAACCTGCTGGAAGCCATCGAAATCAGGTATATTCCAACTCCAGCTCGCTGTTTGGTCATTTGATTGAATAGTCCAACCACCATCATTCAGATCAAAGGCCTCACTATAAGCCTCTTTACTTAACTGAATGGTCTCTCTCAGGGATAATTGAGCCGAGGTACTATCGGAACATCCCATATCTGTAATGGTCACCAATTCGACCAGGTAGTTACCTGCTGAACCAAACTGGTATGTGATGGATTCATTGCCGGAGCTCGATACAATCTCATCCATCAAGAGTCCATCAGCAGTTTTAAATCGCCAGATCAATGAGTCGATGGTTGAAGCCCCTGAAACCGACTGGTCGATAAATTCCACTCCTGAATCATCGGTATAGCAGTCGCTCAACCATGTGAAATCGGCTGACACCCTGTTTCCAATGCTAATTACCACTGATTTTTCGCTTATGCATCCATTGTATGCAGTGGCTATTAAGCTAACGGTGCGTTCTCCGGGTGATGAATAGAAATGCTCCGGAGCAACCAGGTCACTTACATTATCATCGCCACTGGATGGATCTCCAAAGTTCCAGCTCCAAGTCTCCACTTCAAGCTTTCCATCTGTAAGGTTATCGAAAGAGACTGTACCCCCGGAATCGGCAACACAGGTTGCGCTCATCACAAAGTCAACGACAGGAGCAAACTGTATCTCTATGGTTTTTGCTGCTGAGGCTGTGCAACCGTTTTCAGAGGTTGTAGTGCAGAAGATGGTCATGGTTCCCGGCTCAACTGAGGAGGGATCAAATACATAACCGGTGGTCATGGTTCCGGATACACCCGGGCCCTCAAACACCACCGAATCCTCATCGGCCTGGAGTAAGAAAGGATCCGTATTCTGACAATAGATATCTTCCACGTTCAGTATCACCGGCGGAACAATGGACTCAACCACAAAGGTTCTTCTGAGGTAAAGAGCCACCAGGTCCACATAGGTGTATTCAATGGTATATTGTCCGGGTGCCAGGAGTGCCGGATTAATTTCGGCTGAATTGTCTCCGTTGTCGGTTAATCCATCTACTGCCTGTCCATCATCATTCAGCAAAGCAAATGTACCTGTCACACCCGAGATATTGGAAGCATTCACCGTAAATGGATCTGCATTATCGCATACAAGATCGGAAGGTATATAAAGACCGCCATCTGCTCCCAGTACAAATACCAGCACACTATCCACACTTTCGCAACCATTGCTGTTTACATAGGTGTAATAGAGGGTATGAGGTGAATTAATGGTATCTGCAACCCCCGGGTCAAAATACCCGGTTTCGCTGAATACTCCAGGACCTGAGAAAGTACCGCCCGGTACATCGGCTTCCAGTTTTACGGGATCAGCTTCATAGTTGTAGCCCGATGCCAGATTAATAATCTCAACAGGGGTCTTTTCATTCACTTTAACAAACCTTTCCCCACTGCCTCCATTCTCAACCATATTCACATCCCGGACCGCTAAGATTTGATATGTTGTACTCTCAAGAGGTGATATGGTGATATTGAATACATTTGAAACAACATCCTCATAGGTAGTGGTATCTGAACCATCATAAAGATCAAAACTCCATGGCTCTCTTCCCTCCAGGAAAACCGTTAACTCTACTGTCTCCTCCTCACAAATCTCGGGAATGTCTGCAAGTAAAGCGATGGGTAAATCTGTATATATCTCTAATGTATTGGTCTCTACCAACAAATAAGGTTCATTGGTATTACCCGATGGATCTGTCATCACCATGCTAATGGAGAGTTCACCAGGAGCAACTTCCGCATCTCCGGCATCCACCACGTACGAAATTTCATACAGTCCGCCTGTAGCTTCAAAGAAAGTTATTCGTGGCGAACTTAAGGGTATGCCATTGATAATAGAACCCACCGATGCGACATATCCCGCTTCATCAGCGGTAATGGTCACCTGTACAGTGCCCCCTACTCCTACTTCGAGATCAGGGACTTCCAAATGTGTAATTACTGGAGCATGTGCATCTATGGATACCGACGCAGTATTTCCTATCTCAGTATAGGGTAACCCGATGTTCCCCGATGGTTTCACCAATATGACTGTGGCCAGGAGTTCACCTGGTGCCGCATCAGTGTCGCCTTCCTGTACCATATAGCTTAACCTGTAAATTCCACCTCCAAGTTCGGTAAATAATACATTGAGTTCAGTGGCCAGCACCCCATTAATTACTGAAGATGGATGAATCTCATAGTTTAATCCATCTGCACTGATATTCAGGTTGACCACATCACCAATGCTATAGATTCCGGTCTCGGCTACCACCGATCCAATAACAGGCACTCTGGAGTCCAGCAGATCATTGCCCTGTATAATAGGCAAGTTGTAAGCCAGGCTCTGGACTGTTTCATCAGTGATAATCAGGTCTGTAACCGGTATATCCTCCGTGGCGAGGTAGCTGTTCCCATCTTCGATGATTTCGAAATTGGCCAGGTAGGTGGTTTCATCAATCCGTTGGAAATTATAGAGGGGATAGCCTCCTATTAGTCCGGATACCATGGTGAATTCTGAACCCCCATCTGTTGCAACAGTAATTGTTGCAGAGATAATGTCTCCAATTTTCATGATTGCATCGGGTATGGAAACACTCTGAATTTCCGGCAGACTATATTCGACAGTTATATTAAAGGAGCATTCTGCGAAGTTGCCTATGGGATCCACAGTGCGATAAGTAACCGTGGTCACGCCCAGGTTAAATTCATAGCTTCCCAGGTTGTTTATTCCTGTACCCGGAGAAACAGCAATGGTGGATCCCGTCATGGTCCAGGTCTGAAGTACGATCTCACAGTTATCGGTCACCTCCGGATCGGGTGTGGCCACTACTGCACCTGTCTGGTCCCGGTCAATATAGATAATTGTATCCCGTGGACAGTATGTAAACACCGGATCTTCCAGATCTTCAACAGTGATTGTCACCAAATTTGAAGGCACCGAACCACATTCCACCGTAGATATCCTCATAAATTCTGCGGTTTCCACCATTCCTGCGGGAGGATCGTACGAACGGGATGTTGCATCCGCAATATCTTCAAATAGAGCCGGAGCAACTCTTGATTGCCACTGATAGCTCCAGTTATTGCTACCTCCCGATGGAGATGTTACATTGAATATGAGTGAAGGATCTCCATTGGGACAGATACTTTCGTCCACTCCAATGGCACCCCCATCCAGCACAACCGCTATGGTGACCAATCGTTCATTTGAGTAATCGGAATAGCCAGCTGCGTTAAATGCGCGGATCCTGTAGTAATAGGTCGTGTTATTCTGTGTGCTGATATCTGTATAAGCTTCTATATCTTCCTCAATGATCTGTAGCAGAGAGAATCCACCCACGGGCGAAGTGGAGCGTTCCAACTCAAATCCTGCTTCATTATCCGACTTATCATCCCATTTCAGGTCCACCGAACAGGTAGTTGTTGCCTTGGCATCCAGTTTCGACGGATCGTCTGGAACCTGCATAAGTGTCGAGGCACTTCCCAACACCGGGGCAGATATACCCCCGGTATTAAATGCATATACCTGGTAGAAATACTCTGTATCATCATTCAAACCGGTATCGTTATAGGAATTAATTCCCGTCCCGGTTGTTCCCACTGATGCATAAGGCCCTCCCAGAGAGATTGAGCGGAATATCTCAAATCCATCCTCATTGTCCGAATTGTCTGCCCAGGCAAGCTGGATAGAATTCTCAGTTATCAGTCCGAATGCAAGGTTTGAAGGCGCCGTGGGTGGATCAGGCAGGGTCATGGCACTTCCACTGACTGGTGTGGAGGCTCCTCCTGCATTGAATGCAACCACCCTGTAGAAATACTCGGTGTCTTCGGTCAGTCCCATACTGTTGTAATTGGTTATTCCCGGACCTGTATTGGCGATTGAAGTAAAAGGTCCAACAAATGATGTAGCCCGGAATATCTCAAAACCATCTTCGTTATTGGAATTATCTGACCAGTTCAGTTGGATCGACGTATTGGTAATCGGACTGAAAGTGAGGTTATCCGGGGCCACAGGGGGCAAAGGCAATGTAACTGCATAACCGCTTGTATAGGTGGATGATCCTCCCGAATTAAAAGCAACAACCCGGTAATAATACATTGTATTATCGATCAGTCCGGTGCTGTTGAAGGAGGTAACACCGGCTCCAGTTGTTCCCACTGAGTTGAACATTCCCCAGGAAACTAACGAGCGAAAAATCTCAAAACCATCCTCATTGTCTGAATTGTCCAACCACTGCACATCAATGGAGTTGCTGGTAATGGTTCCAAAGGTCATATTGCCGGGAGCAGCAGGTACATCAGGCTGTGTGATTGCACTTCCGCTTACAAATGAAGCTGATGCTCCACCTGAATTATAAGCATATACCCTGTAAAAGTATTCGGTATCCTGACTCAGTCCCGTATTGTTAAATGTGGTCACTCCCGCACCCGTGGTGCCCACTGAAACGAAGGTCCCTCCCGATGAGAGTGAACGAAAGATCTCAAAACCATCTTCATTATTGGAGTTATCAGTCCAATTGAGTTGGATAGAGGTATTGGTGATGGAGCTAAATGTAAGGTTAGAAGGTGCATTTGGCACATCTGGAAGGGTGATGGCACTTCCACTGAGAGCTGCTGATAGTCCGCCGGTGTTATAAGCGTATACGCGGTAATAATAGCGTGTATTGTCAATTAAACCGGTATTATTAAAAGTGGTTGTCCCGGCACCTGTGGTGCCCACCTGGGCATAGGTCCCTCCAGAAGAGGTTGAGCGAAAGATCTCAAACCCAGTCTCATCATTTGAATTATCAGACCAGTTTAAAGCAATTGAACTATTGGTAATCGGACTAAAGGTGAGATTAGTAGGTGCATTGGGCGGATCAGGCAGGGTGGTTGCAGATCCACTTACCCAGGATGATGAACCGCCTCCATTAAATGCAGTAACCCGGTAATAATATCGTGTTTCAGCATTTAATCCAGTACTAATGAAGGAGGTTGAGTTTGCTGCTGTAAGTGCTATCGATGCGTAAGGACCGTTTGATTTAGTTGCTCTGAAAATCTCAAATCCATTTTCATTGCTGGAATTATCCACCCAGTTGAGCTGGATGGAGCTGTTGGTGATTGGAGCAAAGGTTAGGCTACTGGGTGCAGCTGGTAAAGTCTGTGAGGTAGTTTCACTTCCGGCTACCCATGATAAGGATCCTCCTGCGTTATAGGCGGTAACTCTGAAAAAGTACTCCGTATTCTCACTTAGGCCCGTGCGGTTAAACTGCCTAACATTGGCACCAACAGTTCCAACTATTATATAAGTCCCATTTAGTGTAGAGGACTGAGAAATCCGGAATCCATCCTCATTGTCCGAATTATCGTTCCAGTTCAACTGGATCGAACTTGTAGTGATTGGTCCAAAAGTCAGATTGCTGGGTGCAAGTGGCGGAGTAAACAGGGTGGTTGCACTGGATTCATTGCTGTAAGCCGAACTCCCATTGTCATTATAGGCCCTTACACGGTAAAAGTACTCAGTTCCATCTGTTAATCCATTGTCTGTATAGCTGGTTGTATTTGTAGTGAGGACAGCAACCTGGGAAAAACCCGCGCCTGAAGAAAACGAACGTTCAACCAGATAGCCCGTTTCATTGGCCGAGTGTTCGGTCCAGCTGAGCTGAAGGGTGCTGGCATCCACGGTACTGGCCAACAGATCCGTGGGTGCATCCGGAATGGACGACAGGTAGTAGTCCAGGGTATCAAACCAGAGCTGCGCCATCTTATTGTAGCCCGATTCTTCCATATGTATGCCATCGCTTTGCATATCAACCCCATAATCGATCCCTGCACCAACTTCCATATCCACTATTAGGATGGTGGGATCCCCACGCAAAGCGACCATAGCTTCCACATTGTCATTATACTCGGTCGTAGCAGCATGGTAGGGTTGCTGATTTACTATTCTCGCTACATATACATATACTTCCACCCCATTGGCAGCCTCCCATGCATCAATTTCATCCAGGATTTCCGATACCGAAGAAGCATCTGAACCCTCATCATGAATCATGTCATTTGTACCAATATGGAGAAGAATGATATCAGCAGGAAATTCATCCAGGTAGGGCTGATTGCCCGTGGTGATCTGCTCATCCCACCTAAGGTCATAACCATCCTGCAGCAACCGGACCACATACTGGTCGCGGGTTCCTGGAATACCCCCATGTTCGGCATCACTAAAAACTGCATCTCCATTCAGCGCATGACCCACAAAATCAAAACTATATCCTGCTGAATTCAATAAATCGTAAAGCGGAGATCTATAGGCAATCAATTCATCATCTGGTAAGGATAAATTATATCCCTGAGTAATCGAATTACCCAGTGGAAGAACCCTAACTATTTGGGTATGTGACTCTTGGATCGTTACAAATAGAAACGACACAAGGAAAATGGCTAAAATCAGGTGTATATGCTTGTTCATGGCTACTCTTTTTCTACTATTTCCAACATGAATATTATACAATATTAAACTCATTTTCTAACCTTTAGGTTGCAATTTGATCAACTAATAAATTCTTGGATCAATGGTGGAAATAGTCTCATCAAGCTAACAGGTTCATTCATCATCACTTTCAGGCCATTAGTTTCAGAAGGAACCCTATTCACGTAGAAAACCAATAATTTGGTGCTGCGAAATTAGCAACACTTTTTTAAAAATGCTCATTAGACGGCCCTTTTCAATCCAAAAAATGAAAGTAGCTTCCATTTAAAAAAACCTCCAAAAAGCTTGTAATAAGAGATTATCAAGGGCCAGTAAGCCCGGTAGGATGTTGAGAACCGTTTTATAAACAGAATGTTCTTTTTTAGATGATAGATCGAACGGGTATCAGTAAGTAAGCGGGTAAGATTAGACAATTTCCCCTGGTGGCTAATGCCCGTATTCTGGCTATCATTCCAAAGCTTCAACTGCGGGTAAACCAAAATCTTGTATCCGTTAATTTTCGCACGATAAGTAAAATCACTATCTCCGTGATACTGGGGAAAGTTCTCCTGGTCCCAATATCCAATCTTCTCTATGGTACTAACCGGGACAAGAGTTCCCATCCCTGGCAGCCAATCTACTTCACGAACCGATTCAAATTCCTCACCATCGGCCTGTTCAAACCCAATCATAGATTTTTCTCCATTCCGGGGATTGAATAGAGCACCAAAGGCCCAAACCTGATCCGGTGGATTCAGGGTATATATTTTGGACCCCAAAATCTCATTCCCGGAAATCTCATTGATGACCTTATCCAGTTCTGTAAAATAGGTGGCCTCAGGTAAAATATCATTGTTCCAGAGAAGTACAAAATCCGTATCGTTTTTTTCTATGGCATATTTAGCACCCCTGTTGATACCTCCACTCCACCATAAATTTCCATCCCCTTTGAGGAGTATCACTTCTGGATAATTTTGCTCGATCCATTCAGCTGTTCCATCTTCGGATCCGTCATCAATAACCACTAAATAGGAGGTGGTATTCTTAAGATTTTTCGAATGGATCAATGGTAAAAGTGATTCAATGCACTTTTTTGTAAGTTCAAGCTTATTAAATACAGGTATTAAGATTCCTATCCTCTTCATCCTTGTTATCAACTTATTAATCAATTCTAACGCGCTCAGTAACTCCTTAAATACTGTTTCACCAAACGCCTGTTAGCTGCAATCGAATTCTGGGTAAAGTTTCCATTGAGTTCAAACAGAGACTCCTCATTCTTATATTTACCGATTCCAATCCAAAAACCCCGGCTCCAAAAAAACAGACCTTTCATAAACTGAAATACAGTAGGGATTGAATTCTTAATGTGCACTCTCCCGGATATAGCCAATCTGCAGGATATCCTTAGAAATTTAACCAATACGAATCCAGGCAGGAAAAAATAGGGAAGGATTCCATTGTAATATATGCTTTTATAGATGTACTTACGATAAATAAAAATATACTGCCCAAGTAAAATCTGATTCTTGTAATAGTGATCCTTCTGTTCTCTAAAAATGTGATATACAACAATATCAGGGAAAAACATCATTTGATTTGTCTGATTCATGATCAGTCCAAACATTGTGTCCTCCGAAGCCCTGATCTCCGGGAATCCCCCCACTTCAAGAAAGAGTTTTCTCTCGCAAAAAAGATTACACGAAGGCACCAGTCTCTTGGACCTGGGTTTGCCCACATCAATAAACTCATTAAACTCAAGGTAATACTGAGCCTTTGGTATAATCATATCCTGCTGAAAATCAGGTAATCTATAGCTGCCTCCACCTACCCGGCACCCAGATTCGCAGGCCTCTAAAATTTTTCCGATCCAATTATCTGCAGGAAAAGCATCAGAATCAAGAAAGCACAGAATCTCAGATTCTGCATGCTTTGCACCCATATTCCTCTGTATGGCTGGCATTACTTTTACACCAGAGGTGAGCACCAACACTTTATCCTTCATTTTTAATATTTCAAGCTGTTCCAGAGCTTGCGGATGATCGGAAGAATCAACAATGATAATGTGATCAATTCGATCGTATGCAGTTTGACAAAGCAACCCATCGATCGATTTTCCAAGCGTTAGATGAGAATTATAAGCTGGAATAATTACTGAAATGCTTTGATTTGATCCTCTTTGGTCTGTAACCATAAGTTGAGTTTTGAATTGCTTTGTGTTAAAGTCAGTTCTTATAGATTTTTATTAATGAGTCAGCACTCCCCTCCCATTGATACTTTTTTGAAGTAAGATGAATGATTTCCTCCCTGACTGTTCGATTATTTTTTCCAAAATGTGAAATAGATTTTTCAATCTTATTGCAGAGGCTTTCCGGGTCACCAGGTTCAAAAAGGAAACCCGTTGCTCCCGAAATTACATCATCAGGGAAACCACCCAGATCCGGTAATATTACAGGTACCCCGTGGGCATATGACATAAACATGACTCCGCTTTGACTTGCTTCACGATAAGGTAAAACCGCTATATCAGCTGCCCCAAACAGCATACTCACCTCTTCTGTCTCAATAAAACGCAACAAATAGATCACCTCCTCTCCCAGCTCATCCTCCTTAAGCCGGGCCATTTCAACCTCATAACCAGCCTGAACCCTCCCTGCTACGAGAAGCCTGACTTTTTGTCCCATATCTCTCTTCAGAATCTTCAGGCTATGGGCCAGAAGATCCAGCCCTTTGTACTCGGTAATTATTCCAAAAAACAGAAGGACAAATTCATCTTCACCAATTCCCAATGCCTTCTTGCTGATGGCAAAGTCCTTTCTCCGACCATCCGGAACAACATATACACCATGTTTCACCACTGAAATTTTGCTTTGATCTATTCCAAACTCAGTGTGAATTCTTTCCATTATATATTTGGTGTGCGCTACAATCTTGTTTTGCGACTTATAGATAAGCCTGAACAATAGTCTTATTCTTCTTTTATCCACACTGTGCGGAACTACATCATGGGCGGTATAAACTACTGTATGCCCCAGTAATCTTGCCATTAAGGGGAAAAAGACCCCGTCAATGAAGTTGAACCGTAGCCATTGAATATGAATTACAATCTTCCGCTCCCTGAACAAATAGCCAAGCAACCAGACAAAATACTGAAGCACCCAGAAACCCTTTTTCAGAGGGTTTCGTCCGGACCGATCCTCTTTGCGAACCATGTGGAATACAATCCTCTTATCAATCAATGCAGGATCGTAAACGTTTGATCCAATAAAATCAACATCAACACTCTGTTTTGCCAGGGCATTGATAAGGTTGAGGGTATAATCTTCCTGAAACCCGTTTGCTATAATCGAAATCTTCAATGGAAATCTCTTTTTGGCTAAATACAGGTAGCCATTACAATCAGGGTTTATATACGTTAGTTAGACCGGGTTGGTTGCACAATTTGACATGATAGCACAAAAAGTACACTAATCCAGGTAAGAATGTCATAAAACTTGCGCCATAGAAAAATTGAAGATATCGTCACGATCTGAAAGTGTACAAAATAAAGCAAAAAAAAATGACTATTTTCGACCTTGTTTTTGATTATTAATGATGAAGAAAATTGCGCTTATAACACCCATGTTGCAACCCTATAGGATCACATTCTATGAAAAGCTTGCCTTCGCTGATCTGGGATATGATTTAAGAGTATTTCATGGGATTAGCGCCAGTGAAGATGGCAGGCCAAATTACAGGGGAGAAACAAAGTTTCAAAATTCCGGTTTCTCTGAACACAAGTATTTTATCGGTCCGTTCAAAATAGTTTACAACAAAGGAATGTACTCTGAGATTAGGCGATACAATCCCGATTTGGTTATTCTGCAGGGTATTGCCGGGGATATTACGAACAGACTAATTGTCAACTGGGCCACAAGAAAGAAAAAAAAGATCATCTTATGGACTGCAGGATGGGACCCTGGTCTTGCAAAAGGGAGACTTTTATCCCTAAAAAACCATTTTGTATCTACATTCTTTCGCAAAGCAAGTATTCATTTAACCTATGGAACCAGAGCCAGTCAGTACGCAGAATCCATGGGAGTTCCTTCTGATAATATAAAAACATGCTATAATGGGATCGAAATTGACCACCTGATAGCCGAAGAAAAACAGATTTTGGATAAATCCAAGGAGGTTATTGAGAGATACAAGCTGGAGAACCACACCACCTTTTTATATGTCGGAGGATTAATCCAGGAAAAACGAGTTGATTTGCTATTGACGGCTTTTTCAGTTTTAAGGGAAAAATATTCTAACATAAAACTATTGATTGTGGGGGATGGTCCATTGCGAGATCAGACTCTAAAAATGATCACTGAACTTGATGACAAACACATTTACTATCTTGGCCGCATTATAGAGGGGGTCGATCCTTACTTTGCAGCTTCGGATTGCCTGGTATTACCAGGCATTGGGGGTCTGGCACTAAACCAGGCCATGTTTTGGGGATTACCTTGTATTGTAAGTGAAGCAGATGGTACCGAAGATGACCTTGTTATAGAGAATATATCTGGTTATCGATTTATTAAAAATAACCTGGAGAGTCTAACCGACGCTATCGAAAGACGTATTAATGCAAGCCCGGAGGAAATAACCAGATTGTCCGGGAAATCCCGGGAAATTGTTCGAACAAAGAGTAATGTAAATAATATGGTGAGTGTCTTCCTGGAAGGAATAAAAGATTGTCTAAATAATCCTTAGTGCTGTATTAAGAGTCTTTCACCCACAGCCTGGTCACCTACAATTAACGTTACCAGGTAAATTCCATCTATTAATTGCGAAGAAAGATTTATTTCAAAATCCTTACCCGTAGTTAATACCACAGAGTCACCTCCATTTATGAACTGAGGCTCTTCGGTTATATCTGAGATTGGTAATCTTTCGTAATGAACAACTTGGCCCATCATATCTGAGACTCTCAAATAAGCCATTTGCGCATCTGAAACATTACACTTTACAAGAATGTGAAAGTCCCCCTGTGAAGGATTGGGATAAATTTTTATATAAATGCTGTCCTCCCTGATATCATGAAGCACATCCTTTGCATTTAACTCAACCGGTTCCCCATAGGCAATCCCCTGGACCGTTCTTGCAAATGGTGTGACCACATATGATTCATCAGGTTCGATGGAAAGATTCGCAGAGTATTTGACCACACCAGTTCCCGCTTCGTAGTTCTTAGAAATATCCTTCTCTTCCAGAGCCTTGTTGTATACGGCTACCAGATAGAAATTACCAATCCAGGGCCTCTCTCCAGATAATTCATTGGCCAATGCCACATAATTGTTGTCCCCGGTTATAGAGATAGATCCTTCTCTCAGTCCGGAATACTTCTCCTCGCCATTGATATATATCTTCTCGATACCCTCATTGCTCCTGGTATATACTAAATGGTGCAGGTTGAGGCCATTGAACTCGTCAATGGAAGCAACTTCGGGAGTTCCATTCAAACTCGTAGTGGTGGTTGTTAGCCTGGCTATATAGTTGTAAGAATCATCATTTCCTTGCTGTCCAAGGGTAGCCACCCGGTTTCTGCTATCCCTGGATATGGATATGATGCGAGCTGGACCCGATTGATCTATAGCACCGGTTCTGATCCATGATTCGAGGGTAATCTCATTGGTGGCCGATATGGAATTAAGCATTCCTGTGGGAACCTCAGCTGAAGAGATCAGGGTGCAGTTATCAACCTTTAGACCCTGACCGGGTAACCATGAAGTAACCAGGGGATTATTGATCATCAGGTCGACAGAATTAACTGATTCTGATTTATCATAAATCAAATTCCCCTCCCCTTCATTAAAATCGTATAGCAACTGAATCCCATCTTGCACCCTGTTTGTATGAATAAGCTCGGAATACTCTCGCTTGGCATAGATCACATCCCGGTGGTCCTCATCCAGGTCGCTTCCCTTCTTTGTAACCATCAGGCCATAATCCAACAACTCAGTATGGCCAAATGATTGGATCTCTGCCACAGCTGAGGCAGTAGTTCCCGAAACAGAATTTACAAAATCGGTGATTTTAACTTCAGGTAAAGCTGCAAAGGTTGTATTCTCGGGATTTTCTGTTTTTTCAAAAATCTCCTTCGACCTTGCACTTTCATTTAGTGTATGATCAAGTGCCGATACTGAGATGGAATAGTTGACACCAGGATACAATTCGTTTATGGTATAGGAGGTTGTAAGTGAATTGTCTTTCAAGATACCGTTCAGGTAAATCCTGTAACCGAATACACCAGAGTTATCCACCGATGGATCCCAGGTGATGCTGATTGAGTTTTCGGTGACTTCTGTGGCAGTCAGCCTTTCAGGGGTGGTTGGGGCCTCAGTATCCTTTGTTTTTGTTATGGCTGTAACGGGGGGATCTGAATGGGGGCTTTCATTAAAGGATGCATCAAATGCAGTTACGGTAAATACATACACGCTACTTGGCTGCAAGTTCTCTATAACATAGCTACTTGAGCCGGTTGATGCTACCAAAGTATCACTTGAATATATATTATACTCTTCATAATCAATACTATCCGGAAATTCGTCCCAGGCTAGTTTTACTGAGCTCTCCGTTACTGTTTCCAAATGTACACCACTGGGCCTGGGTGGAGGAAGGGTATCAATTTCCAATGTTGAGGCAAATATTGCTTCTGAGCGATCACTTTCATTAGAAAACCGATCATACGCACTTACAGAAATTGAATAGGTTGTATTTGATTCGAGCTCATCAATTTTGAAGTAATTGAACTTAGTGCTGCCCTTCTTATGCCCGTTCAGAAAGACGTTGTAACCTTCAACTGCGGTATTGTCCTGTGAAGAATTCCACACAAGATCTAAGAAGGTACCAGTTTTCTTTGTATTTCTCAAACCTTCAGGAATACTTGGAGGTTCTATATCAATCTGCTCTGGCTGGGAGGTCTTAAGATTTGGAAGCAACAATACACGGCCCTCTTTACTTGGTGTGTTGCCCCTGGGAACATTTAAACCATCATCATAAGTAAAACAGATGAAATCATCGAAAAGAGTCCATTCATCTCGAAGAGGTCCAAATTGGTTACCTGTTCCACCAAAGAAATGCGTTAAGTTAACAACATTCACCCCTCGATCGACATCTGATGCAGTTAGTAAGTAGAGCTCCTGAATTGAAGATACAAGCTTTCCATCAACAAAACCTTCCAGAATCCCATCCTCATTGGGCACTCCATTTGAAAAAGAGTTAACTACAATTCGCATGGTAATATTATGCCACCTCTCATTGGTCACATCTAAAGAAACTGCGCCTTTCTCTGTATAACTTAATCCATCAGGTTGATAGTCATTCCAGGTAATGTTGTCGCCATACATCTCCTTTATTTGATTATGATGATACAAATACCATTCAATCTTCCCTTCACTCTTAAACATTAGAGAGGCTTTAAATCCCTCTCCCTCTTGTGGAGGGAGAGAAGCCGACAGTGTTTCTTTAGAAAGGGGTGTCCCACCTCTTGTGGAAGGTAATTTTCCTCCCAGATTCCACTCAAACCCTGGCCTGAACTTGACGTTGTATGAAAAATAGATCTCCTTTGCCTCCAGTCCCAGTTCAGTTATCCAATGATCTCCTCCTCTAATAGGATAATAGCCCGTTACACCATTAATAATGGTATCCTTGAAATTGAATTTCATGACAGTACTATTTGTCTCACGATCGACAACGATGCTATCCTTTATGTTTTCTGCCCACCAGCCTTCTGGTCTATGGTCTCCATCTCGCCATCCAGGATAGTTCCAATCGGGATTCCATAAATCTTTAGTGTATTCAATTGGAGCCTGATGATGCTCAAAGTCCTGCGAAAAGAATATGTTGTAAATTGCATCATCCGCAGCTGGACTGTATGCATCCTTAGAAAGGCTAACCTCCTGAGATATAATTAATATGGTAGTAGTGTTTAAAAAAAGAAGTAATAATAATTTCCTCAAGTATAAATCCCTCACGCCTCTTATTATTTTGATTAATGTGTTGTTTTAATTGACCAACAACTGCTACTTATACGTGAACAAACATATTTTGTTGTGTAAAAATTTGATTACTTTACATTCATTTTTAGTCCGTTCATCTACAAAAATCAGTCGTTTATGTAAAAAAATTCTATTCCTTTTGAACGTGCAAAAATGTAACTTTATTACAATAAATCATCATAAATAAAAGTTGTTAACAATGTTAATTTTGCTTATTCACAAAGTGATAGAAGAATGAATTTCATATTTTGCTTATATCTATCTGATTTGCATGTTTTTACATTAATTTGGATTGCTATTTTTATGAATTCTAAATCTTAGATTGTGAATAATATCTTCTTATATTAGCTAGACTAGGTTATGAAGAAAATCTATCTATATCCAAACATACTTATTGGAAACACCCGGTCAAAAAATCCTTACATGAATAACTTGACCGAATCATTATCGATTCATAATCAGGTAATTAACAAAGGTAATCCTTCCAGGAATGGAATCTTTGATATCTTCAAGTACATGAAATTAATGGATGTTCTTTATCTGAACTGGGTAGAGGATTTGCCAGAGAGGAGGGGCGGCACGCTCCAGAGTTTCTTCTTTATCCTATTAATTGGCCTATTGAAGCTCTCCGGAAAAAAAGTTATTTGGACCCTCCACAATAAAAAATCCCACTCTGTTGATCACCGATTCATTAAATCGGTATTATTTCGTCTATTGCTAAGAAGATCGGATCTGATTATCACTCATGCTTCTGAAGGGCTAAAATCTATTCCTGAAAACACTCCTAAATTATTTATTCATCACCCTGTCGATACAAATAAGCAAAATCACAAAAGCATTCATGACAAAATTTATGATATTATTATCTGGGGAACCATTACGAAATACAAGGGGATCGATAAATTTCTTAAGTATCTGGTTCAAAATGGTTTGGCACATAAATATCGAATCGTAATTGCAGGTACAGTAAAAAGTGTAGAGCTTATTGAAGAACTGGAGCAAATCGATCAGGACTACCCAAATATAGGCCTGTTGAACAGGTTTATCGAAGAGGAAGAACTGGTTGAACTCATTGAAAAGTCAAAGCTGATACTCTTCTGTTATCAATCAGATTCTATACTTAGCTCTGGAGCCCTGATGGATTCTCTCCTATTTGATTCAACAATTATTGGTCCCAATGTGGGTGCATTTGCTGATCTATCACAAGAAGAACTCATCTATTCATTCAAAAATTTTGATGATTTGATCAAGTTGATGGATCCTCTACTGGCAGATAACCACAGCAAAACAGCGTCTGAAACAAAGAAGCAGGAGTTCATAAAAGCCAACAGTTGGGAAACGTTTTCGGACCGGATTTCTAAGGAATTGAGCCAGCTTTAGAAGTGTTTTTTTATTCCAAAAAGGGAAAGAAACTTCCACTTGAAGAAACCTCCAATGAGATTCCAATAGAACCCAAATAAAACCTTATAGGCAAGAATGGAAGTAGAGTGTCTTCTATAAAACCGGAAATTATCTTTGAAATTGGCGTTTGCTCGGCGACTTGTCAGTGCTTTAAACAATCCATGAAAGGTCCCTCCATGAGTTAAACCGCTACTTGACTTATCATTCCAA
>JAOZUK010000005.1:34605-36288 GCA_029938715.1 Bacteroidales bacterium
CAATCCATGAAAGGTCCCTCCATGAGTTAAACCGCTACTTGACTTATCATTCCAAATCCTCAATTGGGGATATGAAACTACCTTTAACCCTGCCGTTTTGGCTCGAAAAGTAAAATCACTATCTCCATGATATTGTGGGAAAACCTTCTCATCCCAAAATCCAATCTTCTCAACAACACTGACCGGTACCAGTGTCCCCATTCCTGGCAACCAATCGACATCCGCTGGATTTGAAAACTCATCAGAGTCAGGCATGTTATAACCCAACATGGATTTCTTACCACTCTTCGGATTGAAAAACCCACCTAGTGACCAGATGATATCATTCCTGTCCTGGTTATAATAGAGGATCTTCGACCCGGCAACGGTTTGAATATCTATGATGGTTAACAAATCGGCTAGTTGGATGAAATAGTCACCGGCCGGAATGATGTCATTGTTCCAGAGAAGCAAGAAGTCAACTTTCAACTCTGAAATGGAAAAATCTGCTCCCCTGTTAATTCCTCCACTCCACCATAGTGACCCATTGCCTTTTAGTACGTGAACTTCCGGATGATGTTCTACTAGCCATTCTGCAGTTCCATCAGATGATCCGTCATCAATGACAACTATATGATATTCACAGTTTTCAAACGTAGAGTCCGAAATTAAGTCGTGAAGCCCCTGAATACATTTTTTTGTGAATGCAATATGATTAAACACTGGGATCAATATGGCGATCTTCTTCATAGAGCCGGCTCTTTACTGGAGTCGTTACTGACCATCAAGATCTTGATATTGATCTGGATAATACTCGAATCTGCGCATGCTTCTTCGGGTCATGCAGGTGATTATTCGATTTTCCAATGGTTTGATATGATTCTTCCATCGAAATGCGGCTGATTTATCAAAGCCTTCTTTCTGCTTATTGGTAATACTTGAAGCCTGTCCTTTCCCGGGATTGAGCATATCTTCATGAAAATCAACTTCTGTATGCTTACATAACTCACGTATGGTCTGCTCCGGATTTATCAAAAGATCTTCGTATTTAAAATGATGATAATTTGGGAATTTCTTATAAGTTAAGTGCAATCGAGATGACCAGATATACTGCATGGTCACGTAAAGTACCATGGTCCATCTGATAGGGAACGAGAGGTATGGATATTTCTTAATTTTCTTTTGGGTTCCACCCGGATCGTTCTTGCGTGAAACGGCAATAGCCCTTGGATCACGGATAATATGAACAACCTTACTGTTAGGATACCACTCTATCAATTTTGGAATATGATTTACATAGACAGGAAACTTAATGCAACCCCTGCTTTTTTCCTTATATAATGTAAACTCTTCTGTGAGTATCTTGAAAATGCTCTCTATGGACCTGTCTGATTCTAAGGTCCGGCTGATCATTCTCTCTTTCAGAGTATCGCCCTCTATCTTTCCAATATCATATTCCCAAAAGGCTTCTGTGATACCTTTGACTTTTTTTACTTCAAAAATTATCTCGAACATCCTCCTAATATTGTCATCATTGGAAAGGTCTCCCACCGATTTCTTAGTGAAATACTTGAAATCCTTTTTAACTGGAGTAAGGTAATGCATCTCTGCTATTCGACACAGTTGGTTATTCCTGCCAAAAACATTGTGCCATAAGGTACTGCCAGATCTTGGTAAGCCTACGATAAATATTGGTGTATCCAT
>JAOZUK010000005.1:36388-74749 GCA_029938715.1 Bacteroidales bacterium
GCCATAAGGTACTGCCAGATCTTGGTAAGCCTACGATAAATATTGGTGTATCCATAATATTCATTATTTAAAGAATTGCTGTATCCATTTTCTCTTGCGGAAATACCGATAAACAAGAAACTTCGTACCTCTTATAAAGCTTGTATAGAAGTACTTAAACTCGGATAAGCGCTCAGCAGAATTCATTTTCCTGTCAATGATATCCTCTTTCTTACATAAGGAGAGCTCTGTTCCTTCCAGGTTGAAAATAACATTTACTTCATGGGGTTTCAAAGCTCTACGAAACCCTTTAATGGGATTATGACATGGACGAGATGTAATTACAAAAGGTGTTTTGATTTTGTCGACCTCCTTGGAGCCATATAGGTCAAGTTCAAAATCATAATCAATTTTCTCCACTACTAATTTCTTAACCAAATCTGGCAAGAGCTCAAGACTCATATCATAAATGCAGTTAGAATCAAATAATTCAAGAAATCGAGGCTCCGTATTGAATACTTTCAAGGGTGACTGGCCACCGTGACTGGATGCATCACTCATATGAGTACCTGCATCAAAGAAGTTTGTGGTCAAAGAAACCCTGGGGTATACAAAGTATTTATCAGATTCCAATAGGAAGGCTGCGTAATATTTCTTCCAGGAGGTCTCCGGCCATCTAAATATGTAGTGCGGTATGGGAATCTTAGTAAGATCCGGCCCGGAATCGAACCACGATCTGAACTGTGTCCAGTGCTCCCTGGTCCATAGTTGACCCAGAGAGCTGGGTAGCTGCAGGAAATAGACATCAGATTGATCTGCCAGGGGCATAAAAGGAAGTTCTTCTGCCTCCTGCCTTGGTTGATTGTATAGCGAGATCCCCCCTATTTTCTTATCATTTTCATAGAACTCCATTGCGGCCATGGCGTACTTATAGAAATATGGAGATACAAACAGGTCGTCCTCCA
This sequence comes from Bacteroidales bacterium, assembly GCA_029938715.1. Taxonomy (GTDB): domain Bacteria; phylum Bacteroidota; class Bacteroidia; order Bacteroidales. The sequence continues at coordinate 37,333 of JAOZUK010000005.1, forward strand.
GTACAATCACTGAACCATATTCAATTGATAAATCCCCGCACTGTAGAACATGCTTTTTTAAGCCAAGGTGTTGAGATTGATACCTCACCTCTTTTTCTCCAAATGGCCAGTGGAATGATTCGGCCAACTCTTTAACATCGAGGTTATGTGGCTCCTGATTATCAATGCTGATAATCAGTTTTGCATCAGAGATCTCCCTTGTATACAATAGAGATTGAAGAAGCCTCTCCAGAGAATCGGCCCTGTTGTAAGCTACTACAACTATTACTGGTTTCGAGTTATCCATCATCTACAATTATTCATTCAGCATCCATTCATAATTTGTTCCAGAAAGCACTTCTTCAACCTCCTCTATATTCACTATCATATTCCTCACAGGAAATGGATTTGTCCTTGAAAGTTTAACAACTACATCTTTGGCTTTGATTCCGATGTGGCCACAGATCTTTCTGTACCCTACCCTGGGGTCTTCCTGAATATCATCTTCGTAGGTAAGAGTCAAACAATTCTTCTGTTCCAGCATTTTAGCAACTGACAATACCTGGTTGTCATAGTCTTCAAGAAAAGTCAATAAGGGTTTGGAATCAAAATCAATTACAATATGGTCTACATTCACATATACCTGCTTTAACTTCGCCTTCGCTTTGCCCTCCTGATGATACCTCATTTTGTCCTCATGTGCAATCAGGCTGGAGACAATTTTCCTAAGCCTGTTTTTACGATCCAGGTGGATGTAATATGTAAATCCGAGGCCGTCAAGGCTCTTAAGGAATGCTTCCTCTGAATATCCAATCAACTGATGATGAAATGGTTTCATCTCAAATCCGTAGTACCTATGCATTGCTTTCCGCATATTCCCTTTTAGCAAATCAATGGCATCTGCAGGCATTTTACCTGCAACCTCTTCTCCGTTACTTGAATACTCCCACTTTTTAAACACACCTGAATAAAACTCAGAGGCCCAGTATATATTGTTATGCTGATTTAAGAGGGAAGACAATACGGTGCTTCCACATCGGCCAATATGGTACATGGCAATATTCCCGGGCCTAAAGGGGGATAATACTGTATTGAGAGAGGAAATGGCGATTTCCTTGAACTTCGATTTTTCCATCAGGCTTTCTGCATTATTGTGGATTTTATTTTGGGTGTGCTATTTTCTAATCTCGATTCCCGATTTTTGAGCGATGCATCATTAGAGGTATCGACCAAATAGAGCAAGCAAACCATCATACAAATGAAGTCTGCTTCAGCAAATGCTGCAGATGTAGTAATACCAATAATTACTGCAATAAAATAATATTTTACATAGCTCTGCCCCGGGTCTATTTTAAGCTTTAGCAATCTGATACATATTCCAAGCACACCAATGATAAAGAACAGTCCATAGAAGACATAATTTCCAAACAAACCGATATCAGATAAGTAGTAGCGGTATTTCAATGTAGTTAACCTTATTAACTTCCCATAATTAGAATGGGGATAGGCTTTGCCATTTCCAGTAATATATGCAATTGGGTGTGATTCATTAAATTCAGTCATATAATACCGTATAGCTTTAAGCCTGATATAATCCTCCCCTTTTGCCATATCAGTTTTGGACTGGTTAACTAATTCTCCGAAAATATCCTGAAATATGAAGAAAATAGCAATACTGCCTATTAGACCAAGCATTACAAGAAATATCCTTGACTGCACTTTCCGGTCGATTATCACAAACAAAACCACTGTCAATGTCTGAATTGCAATTGCGGACCTGCCTCCTCGCATTACATAGATTGCAATAACAAGAAAAATAAGAAGAAGATATTTAAGATTATTGGACCTGAGAAACTTCTGCAGATATAACAAGAAAGCCAATGCTATATAGTCAGCACCTTCTATATAGATCCTGACAGTTCCCCTTTCTGCACGAACCGTGCCATCTGTAATTAATCTTGGATAGAGTGCAGTTTGTAGAAAATGCATTCCAATATATACAACGGCGAAGAAAACAAAGACCTTCTCCATGTCCTTTGGTTCAAATTTCAGCTGATGCAGGAGAAAATAGAGGAGGTAATAATACATCGCCCTTTGAGCAAACATGGTATGTACAATGCGTTGATCACGGGCAGCATAGGAGGTAATCATGCTGGTAATCAGAGATAGTAAAATAAAAAGCAAGGCCACTGAAAAATTCCGTTTGATGCCCTTTTGATTTGAATAGACCAGATGGAAGAGAATTAATACAAAAATAATTCCTCCACCTAATATTTCGGCCATCTTCTGCATTGCAGATCCCAGGAAAGAAAGCTCATAAAACGAGACTGAACAAAGGATGATAACCGCAAGTATAACAATATTTATCCTCCGCTTCAACATTCACTTCAGGATTTTGCTGGTTTGAGTTTTCGCTTAAGCAGTCTGTATCCATTGGCAAGATCTTCTCGCTGCCTGATGATGAGGTGGACCAGGTATATGAATGCAAATGCAACGGTTAACCAGGTATACCCGATCCAAATGGAAACAACCATAAACGCTGATAGTGCAATCTTTGGCACCCAGAACGTCAGGATCTCCTTCATTTCAAATCCAAATGAGCGCCTGAATCCAATGTACATGACCAATGGAAGATTGACAAGCAAAAAGGAGAGAGAATAGAATCTTATTACATGCACATATGAGAAGAAAGCTCCAGTAGCTATGGCTGCAATCATTACAATATTTACGGGTATTCCCAACCTGAACATAATCTTCTCTTTGCTATATAAGATGAAGATATTCCCAGTGGTGGAATTGAGGGTCTGGGTTAATATTAATATTCCGATGTAGGGCAACAGATCTGCCACAAGAATCCAACGTTCAGACCACAACAACACCACAAGTGGTTCTGAAAAGAAGATCAACAGAACAGCGATTGGGTAGTTGATCAGGCTGATAATCCCAAGCAGATTCATATACTCCCTATTTACATCTCCCCCCTTGCTCATTAAATCTTTTAAGCTTGGGTAGAGTACTTTCCCAAAAAGCCCGGTCATAATACCCGTAACCATTGTTAACAGTCGGTATGCCCTGTTATAGATCCCAAGACTGTCTGCTCCATATACCTTTCCAATGATCAAGTTGTCTGAGTTCCTGGCCCAGTAGTTGAGAAAGGTAAAACCTGAAAGATTCCCAATAATACTTTTTGCTTTTCTGAAACCAACGATCAGATACTTTCTTGGATAGATTTTAAACCTGATTTTGGTTCTATTGTAATACATAAATATCCTGACCACACTTCCCACCAATGGCGGGAGGATCAATGCCCAGTATGAGAATCCAAGAAATGCAAACAATATCATAAACAGGACCTCAATTACAGACCCAATTAATTCCAATGAACCCAAGCTGTTAAATTTGAGCTGTTTTGAGAGCACTCCGTAGGGCACTGTAACCAATGATCGAAATATGAAGTTGAGAGACATTACAAGTGTGGGCAAAATGAGTGCCGGATCCTCATAAAAGAGGGAGATGGGGTAAGCGATCAAGGCCACCAGCAGGAACAGAATAACCCCAATAATAAATGAGAGGTAGTGAATAACCCTTTGAAACAGTTTGCCATAATCACTTCTGATAATCAAATAGGACAAACCCGCATCTGAGAAGGTTTTTACAAAACCGGTAAACACAGTTATCAATGCCACAAATCCATACTCCTCCGGCAGAAGCAAACGTGAAAGTATGATGGTTGCCAGAAAGCCTATAATCTGAGAGGTGTAGGTATATCCTCCAAGTACTATGATATTCTTAAATAGATTCTTACGAAAACTCAATCTGTCGATCTTTAGTAATGTTACCTCTTTCTCCTTTTCAACATATGCTTAAAAATGGCCCGCAAATACTCACCTGTACTAATTGGGCGCTTTAATCGGTTCTGATGCCACTCTAACTTCCTGGTGTCTGAACTTATCCTGGTTCGAAACATAAAATAGGCGTACCTGTTCCTGTTTTTCTTATACTCCTCCTCCAAAGACGAATCTATGGATTTGAACTTAAATAAGGCGTACTCTCTAAAATAGAGACGGGTATTTAATTTGGAGGTGACAGTACTGGTTACTGTATTCTCATGCCTGCGGGTGTAACTTAGCACCTGGAATATAAATCCCAGATCCCACTGCATAAGCAGCTCATAGGATAAAAAAGTGTCCTGATGAAAAGCTTCATCCTGATAGATCTCGGGGTGGTAAACAAGTTTTTTTAATGACTCGTTCCGATACAATACCGAATTTACAGAACTGGTTACATTCAACTCCTGCTTAAGTTGCTTGATCAATACCTCTTTCCCGTCAAACCTGTTTCCATTGTTTATGTCCAGCCCCTCTCCACGTAACTCCTTATCCACAAGCCGTATGGAAGAACAAATTCCAACTTCAGGATGTTTTTCCATCACATCTACCATCTCTGAAATGAAATTGGGTGTGATCCAATCGTCGGCAGGTAGTAGTTTGAAGTAACTGGCATCATCACTGATTAGCGAATAGCAGAAGTTCCAGTTGTCGGTAATGGGCAACAACTCTTTTGTATGAAATAACTTAAAACGGGGATCGGATTTAACATATTTCTCTGCTACCGCTGCAGTATTGTCTGAACTGAAATTATTGGATATGACGCACTCCCAGTTAGAATAGGACTGATTCTTGATGCTATCCAGGCACTCTGCCAGGTACTCCTCACCGTTATATGCAGGTACTCCGATAGAGACTAAGGGTTTATGATCAATGTTATTCATATTTTCTAACTACAACGCATTTATTGTTTCAATCAATTTATGAAGTGTAATGTCCACTCCCTTTTTATTCCAGTGCGTATCTGTACCATAATAGAGAACCTCTTCGGAATGCAAGAAATCTTCATACACCTCAACGCAGGTTACATTACGTTGTCTTAATCCAGCATACAGCAGAGGAAGAAATTCGAAGTAGGGATCGTTATTTACAACCGTATGATACAGCGTATACTTATTAGGTAAAGGTAGAAACACCAATTTCATATTCATGGTCTCTTCCAGCACTTCTGACATATGCGCAATGTTATCACAGTACCTCTCTATTTGCTCCAAAGAATAATCATAGTAGTAGCTTCCAGGTTCGTCATCCAGCTGTTTATCAAAGAAAAGCCAGGGCTCTTCTCCGGTCTTATATACAGGGGTCTGGCTGGAGATATAACCGAACATATTGAACTTCATTGTGGAGCTTAGTGCAAAAAGATCTGTTGTAAAGACACTTCCTTTTAACAGTTGCCTGTACATCTCCTCCATATTTGCTGGAAATACCATTGAGGCAATCTTATCTACCTTTGAATTTTTGGATGCCATATCCCCGTCACATAGTGAATAGCTGTAGGGTTGATCGAACTTGAAGGGAATGTTTCGTTCAACGGCCTCGTATATCACTATTTTTGGATCCCCGGGACCAATGTCATACTCAGAAAGGACACAAAAAGGATTGGATTGTTGAGGTGACAGAAACCTGTGGTAGAAAACTCTTTCATCCAATGTATCATTTAGCCTCTCGGGAAGAGTGACCTGCCTGGAAAAATCGAGGAAGCTATCCCCGAAAATGAGGATCTCTGCTTCAGAAGGATCCGGATGCTTTTCTGAAAGCCTGTACTTCCTAATAGGAGTAGGCATATCCTCCTTAAAGTGAGAGATATAATTAAAATAATAGAGATCGCCATATTTGGTAAACTCCCAGTGTTCGGGTATGATCTTCTCCACCAAAACGCTGTTTAGCACAGGTAGTGAACGTATGGCAATAAATGCAAACAGGCAAAATGCCCCAGCAGTATATATGATTATTTTCAGGAGTCTTTCACTCATAGCTACACATTAAAACTGAAAATAAAGAAAGTCAACTTCCTCCCATTTACCCAACACAACAATCATCAGGATTAAGCCCACTAACAATACCCACTTAACGGGGCGTATCAGGGTTTTTAATCTTTCATACAATCCGATCTGCTCCTCAAGAATCTCCACAATTCCCAGAAATAAAATACCCCCAAGGGCGATGGCCAGATCGACTTTATTCTCAAAGAGATTGATCACTGTACCAGGTTCAAAATGGAACATATTTCTGATCACAACGATGGCATCTCCCAGAGAGTTTGCCCTGAAAAATATCCATGCAAAATAGACCAGAATGAAGGTTTTAATAATTCTGAGGATTTTATGCACAGCAGGGGCCCGGTCCAATCGCAAAGAAGCATTGACTACCTCGGATATTCGATTGATCCAAATAGCAAATACCAGGTAAAAACCGTGCAGACCGCCCCAGATGACAAAGGTCCAGTTTGCACCATGCCATAGGCCACTTACCACAAATGTGAGAAACAGGTTTACCTGCCACCGCCATTTAGCCACCCGACTCCCCCCCAGCGGAATATAGACATAATCCCTGAACCAGGTGGAGAGAGAAATGTGCCACCTGTGCCAGAATTCACCTATGTTCTGAGCCAGGTACGGTCTCCTGAAATTGGTCATCAGTTTGTAACCCATAATCAGCGCCGATCCGATGGCTATATCTGAATAGCCGGAAAAGTCACAATATATCTGAAAAGAGAAAAATAGAGTTGCCAAAGCCTGTTGAATCCCCGAGTATTCAGTAGCGTTGTTATAGACCAGGTTTACGTATTCCGACAGGCGATCGGCAATAACGACTTTCTTAAAGAATCCCCAGCTCATAAGCAGGATACCTGTCTTCACCCTTTCGTATTCGAAGGTGAACTTTTCCCGAAACTGCGGCAGCAGATTTACCGAACGCTCTATGGGACCGGCCACAAGTTGTGGAAAGAAGGAGACAAACAGAGCAAATCTGCCCAAATGGTATTCAGGCTCTCGTTGGCGGCGATAAATATCAATGGTATAACTAAGGGTTTGAAATGTATAAAATGAGATTCCTACAGGCAGCAGGTAGTTGTAGGTAGGTGTCTCATAAAATATATTAAGCTTATTGAAGATCACATTGATCGAGTCACTGAAAAAGTTGAAGTACTTAAAAAAGAAAAGCAATCCCAGATTGGTCCCCAGGCTTAAAAGCAGGAACAACCTTCTAAATCCTTCCTTACGGGATCGATGAAGCATAATCCCCGCGAAGTAGTCAATGATTGTAGATGTAACAATGAGTACCACATACTTATAGTTCCAGCACATATAGAAGTAGTAGCTGGCCAGCAAGAGAAGCACCCATCTGTACTTTGGCTTCAGCACAAAATAGAGTGCCACCACCATAGGGAAGAAGAAAATAAACTGAAGGGAATTAAATAGCATCTGTTTTAAAAGGGCTTACTGTCTAATAATAAACTTCCTGGAATCAATACTTTCACCATTTATTACCCTGATAAAATAAATTCCCGGTTTCAATCCTTCAAGACTGATATCTATATCGGATCTCGGATGTGCATATTCATGCATTTGCTTTATGACGCTTCCTGTTGCGGTTAGAATCTGGATATCAACCTCACCCTCATTCGCCAATACTACATATATCAGTCCACTTGCCGGAACGGGGTAAATAGTTTTTATTAATCCACTGGCAGCCTGCCCACTGTTGATGGAAGTGGTATACTCAGATGAGGTGTATAACCTTACTTCCAGCTGGTATAGCTGTTCAACAACAAACATCCCATCTGTAACTTCTATTCCCACCCAGACAGTACCGGTATCATCCACTGTGGGATTGCCTCCCAACAGCTTCATATCCTCATTGAAATTCAACCAATCGGGAAGAGTAGACGCACTGTAAGTGAGATCATCCTCCTCATCGGGATCCATGGCATCCACCAGGTAAAAATAGGCTTTACCGGTAGTTGCCTCCTGGGGCGGAGTGGTTGTAAATTGCGGCGCATTGAATGCTGCCAGTACATTGACCTCCAGAGTGAATTCATTACTATAATCCTGTCCGTCATACAATTGCACGATCACTTCAATGGGTCCAGTGGTATCCTCCAAAACCGTTAAGTTGCTACCGTTCACAATAAAAAGGGCATTGGGATCGGGCAAGATCACCACTGAAAGCTGATTCAGGTTGTTATCCAAATCCTCATAGTAGAGGTCCTCCACACTAATTTGAAGAGTAATCAGCTGTTTTGCTACCAGGTTAGATTTCTGCCCGGTAATCTCTGGCGGATCATTAACCGAATTTACAATCACATGTGCCTCAAAGTTATCACTGGTGTCAAGGTGGTCAGTAACCTTTATATTGATGTTTAAGGTACCATAGAATTCAGGATCGGGTGTTACTGTCAGACCATCAATGCTATAGTTTTCGCCTCCAGATACAATGAGTTCCAATTCAGAAAGAGGAGTGTCATCATCAACAATGGTGAAATCCTCTTTTTTCAGTGTATATTGAATATCTTCATCGGTTTCTATGCCACTCTGACCAGTGATCCCGGGTATATCATTTACATTGCCTACACTAATGGTGAAATTCTGGGTGGTTATCTCTTTCCCGTCCGATACTATTAAGGATACCGGATTATCTCCAATATCTCCATCTCCGGGTATGCCGGTTAACAATCCTGTATTATTTCCATTGTAAGTGAATGTACACCAGGATGGTTTAGTACCCGCTATGATTGTCAGATTATCCAGTGGATTATCATCATCAACGGTGGCTGTATATGAATAGCTTATATCTTCCATAGCAGCCGTGACAGGTGTAGAAGTAAAATAGGGTGCTGTATTTAGTGCTTGAATTGCTTCAAACCATTTTTGCCCCATTTTTGTATATCCCGATTCATAAGGATGAATTCCGTCGGGCTGCATATCCACCGAATAGTTGATTCCTGCCCCGTTTTCTATATCCACAATACTGATATCGGGATCATTTCGCGCAGCCACCATGGCAGCCACATTGTTGTTATACTGGGTAGTGGTCAGATTATATACCTTACGGTTAATAATCCTTGCCACAATCACAATCACATCATTGCCAGTCCGCAGCTCCCATGCATTTATTTCATCAAGAATCTGGGAAACTGAGTTTGGACTCGCTCCTTCGTCGTGGGTAATATCGTTGGTTCCAATATGCAACAGGATAATATCGGCCGGATAGACATCCAGGTAAGGCTGGCTCCCAGGTGTAATCTGGACCCCCCACCTTTCATCATAGCCATCCTGTAACAACCTTACAATGTACTGGTCACGGGTTCCAGCAATTCCTCCATGGTCAGCGTCAGGGAAAACCCCGTAACCACTGTTCTTGTGTCCCACAAAATTAAAATTATATCCTCCTGATACAAGCTGGGTATAGAGGGCATGCCTGTATGCGATCCTCATGCTTTCCTCGGGTGGATCTTCATCAGTTCCCTCTGTAATGGAGTTTCCCAGAGGTAAAATTCTTAATGTCTGTGCCTCAGAAACCTGGTAACTTAATACAAGGATAAACAGGACTACAAACGCTTTTATATACTGACTGCAATAACTCATTAAACTTGTGATCATTTTACTATAACGCAACATTGAAGCAAATGTTAACCTCACCAAGTATTAAAAAAAGTCCAACTCATAAATCTAAGTTGAGTTGGACTTTTTTTCTTTAACTACGTCGGTTAACGACTTATGATAAAGGAGTGGATACTTATATCGTCTCCTGACTGGAACCTATACATGTATTGTCCCTCCTCAAGTTTTGAAACATCCAGTTGAATCATCTTATCAGAAGCAGCGAATTTCTTTGTAATAAGCTGCTTTCCTGTGAGATCAATCACCGTAATTGTACCCTCCTCTTTAATATCAAATTCGAAGGTAAGTTGTCCGTTGGCTGGAACTGGATATACACGCTGAATGAGATCTTCATTCTGCTCAATACCCACGGGCCATCTGACCGTAAGTGTATAGGTGAATACATTAACCATTGCCCCATCGCTTACATTCAATGCAATATCATGCTTACCTACATCACTTTCAGAAGGAGTTCCTGCTAAAATTCCCGAAGTGTTTTCAAAAGATAAAAAGGCTGGAATGGATGCAGCAGACTTAATCACCTGGTCACCATCGGGATCTGTTGCCGTAAGTACATAGCCATAAAGCTTTCCAATAATGGCTATCTTCTCTGGGTCTGATGTAACCACGGGAGCATCATTTACCGGAGTAACTGTTACCTCTAGTCCATATGAGTTACTGCTGCTTTCAGGATCATCCACATGAACATTTACAACCAGAATGCCATTGTAGTTCTCTGCCGGTGTAATCACTGTTCCTGCGAATGAATAGTTTATCCCATCTTCAACCACAAGTGTAAGTTCGCCTGGATCATTGTCCTCATCAATCACAGTCAGATCTGTTAATGCAAGGATAAATCCCTGATCTTCAGTAATAGTCAATGATTTCTGTCCTGTAATTACAGGAACATCATTCACATTGCCTACTGTGATCGTAAAGGGTTGGTCCACAGTTACAAGACCATCGGTGACCTCAACCACCACGTCGTGTTCACCTACGTCCCCGTCTTTTGGTGTACCATACAACACATGTGTTGAAGGATCTAACGTTAACCATGAGGGTTTAGTCGGTGCCGAATACGTAAGGTCATCACCTACATCAGGATCTGTAGCCACAATGGTATAGCTGTAAAGGACATCCTCATCCACAGTAAGTTCAGGAGTAGATGTAATCTCTGGTGAATCATTTTTATTTACAACCGTAAGGGTAAACTCCTGGTTAATTGGAGTTTTTCCATCAGATACTGTGATTACAACCATCTGTGGTCCGATATTCGCATTTGTAGGTGTACCTGATAAGGTTCCTTTCCCGTTACCCAGGTCTGTAAATGTCAGCCAGTCAGGTTTGGTAGGAACAGAGAGGGTTAGTATATCATCAGGATCAATATCATTGGTTACGATATTGTAGGTATAGAGTTCAGCTTCAAGGCCATCTTCCACAGCATCTGAAACAAACAGAGGCGCATAGTTACCGGGCTCACAATGCCAGGCACCTGAAAATGAGTTCAGATAATTGGTAGAAACCTCACTGGCAGATAGTGCTCTGGTATAGATTCCCACTTCATCCATGGTTCCATTAAAGAAATAATCCGGATTGCCATTGGGTCTTGAAAGAAATCCAATATTAAATGGATCTCCCGGGAAGGTTCCAAAACTATTGGAATAGACAAATGCATCAGAAACTGCCACCTCACTGCCGTCTACATAGAGATAACTTCTACTGGAAACTCCATCTCTTACTGCAACCACATAGTGCCAATTGTTATCGGACACATCTCCCCCTTGAATCTGTCCATTGGGAGAGGGTTCATGACCCAGAGCATCCCTTAGGTAGAATGCAACAGTTCCGGTGTTCTTTAACACGCCCACCCAAAGATGTAAATCACTGGTATCTGTGGCAGTGATTGTTCCCTGGCGGCCCAGGCAAACCATATTTGTTGCACTACCTGTCGTTTTCATCCAGAATTCAAATGTGAAACTGCTGCTCTTTTTAAAATTATAGGTGCCATTATCAGGTAAATTGATGCCATCATTGACTCCGTCAAATTGCAGGGCTCCGCTGAATTTTCCGGATACAGGTGTGGCCGGATTTAATGCTTCCCCATCATTGTTCCCCATGAAATCCTTATGAGGATTACCTGACTCGTCGAATTTGTAAAAATTCTGAACTCCACTTGGACAGCTGGGTGCTCCGGCCAGGTATACTTTAAAACTCTGGTTTACGGTTCCCTGTGAGTTTGTGGCAGCAATGGTGAAGCTTGTACCACTTTCATTGATGCTTCCGGGGGTCCATAAGAGAACACCGGTGGTAGGATTAATGCTTCCGGGACCGGATACCAGGTTATACGCCAGGGTTGGCAGACCGGTTGCATAGGCCTCATAAGTAAAGGTCTCCCCTACTACACCCAGTGTATCTGGTATGGAAAGGAAGTAGGGATTGTAGTCTTCACAATAGCCAATTCCAAAAACACCATTGTTATAATGAATATCAATATCATTTACTGATAAAGCGCTGCTATAAATAGCAACTTCATCGATTACAGCCGGAGCAAAAAATCGAGTTGTAGTGTTATTGTATGATAAGAAACCTATGTCGATGGTGGCATCGGTACCAAAACTTCCCGCCGAATAATTCACCACATCACTATCCACCATGGTGTTGTTTACATAAAACAGGGTTGTACCTGTGGCTGCATTTCTTACAACCACCAGGTGATACCAGGTACCTATGGCCAGGTTTGGCCCATAGGAAATGTTACTGGTTCCCTGTGAGTCGATCAGGTTAAATACAGCTCTCCCGGTATTTCTTTCAGCACCGATCCACCAGTGAATATTTCCTGGAAATTCATCTCTTCCAATAAAGATCATGTTTTCATCGGAGGAGATGCTTTTAAGCTTAACCCACATTTCAATGGTGAAATCCTGGGTACCCGGCCAGTCAAAATCTGGATGATCGGAAACCAAAAGGTAATCGGAGGTGCCATTAAATGATTGCGCCTTACCGACCTTTCCCACATCGCGGATGGGAGATGAAGTTACTCCGACGGCATCATGTCCACCTATATGGTCTGTATAGGTATTTCCCGTCTTCTCCTCCATCCTCCAGTAAGCAGTCAGGTTGTCGCAACTCTGACCATTAAGGAGAAGAGGATTAATTGCCAGGCTGAACAAAGCAATTAAAACTAGAACACTGTATTTCTTTTTCATACTTGTATGGTTTTATATAAACAATTGCATAATTTGAGATTATACGGATATTATTATAAAATGTTCGCTGTAGGGGTGACTAAATTGTATCTAAAACAGTTGCAAATTATTCTAAATGCGAGAAACAAAAAAATCAATTTTACCAATTCCTAAGAACTTTATACAGACAGGCTTAATAACTAATACAGACATCACTTTGAAGAATTATTTTAAAATTCCAATTTGACAAAGGGAGCTATTTCGATGGTAAACTTAACCCCTGATTAGATTAAATTATCACCGAGAGGGATTTAACCGGATACTATTTAAAAAATTCATCCTGCTTTTTTCTCATCTGGTCGCCCAAACGTCCTGCAGGGAAAATCACATCATCACGGGTTAGTACCTGATCCTTAGGAATATCATTTTTTAATTGGCAGCCCTCAGCCAGACCAATTGGCAGAAGATTCTCCTTTAAAGTAGTACCTGCATTTTCGCAAAGGCCATAGGTCATATAGTGTCCCAGTCCATCAACAACCTCTCCCTTCTTCAGATCAATCTTGGCAGCTGCAACCACATCTACTTTAGGTGCTCCCAGAGGAGTCAGAGCAGCATCATGAAATAATACTGCACGCGCTACGGTATTAGGCACCTCAAAATGACAGAGGTGATAGGGAGTATAGAACAGGTATAAGGGTCCCTCTCCTAACTTATACAGATTCAGATAGTGCTGTTGCCTGGGGTGTTCATGTGTTCCAAGTACAAAAACTCCGGGCCCCGGCTCAGCACGCACCACATAATCTACTATCCCCGGTCCTTCAATTAGGCTTTCAAGAGGATAAAGTCCATTGACACAATCCTTCAAAGGAGTGCCTGGTTCGACGGTGGGGCCATACATACCCCTCTTAGCCACCTCCATACCTGTCCCATTGGCCACAATTGCCTGTTCAAATGAGATTTTGGTCCCATCAGCAAAAGAGGTCACCATGGATGGCTGTTGTCCCCACTGTTTGGCAAATGCTTCCTGGGTAGTGGGATTCCTGTAGGGATCATGAAGGCCTTTGATATTACCACACAATACCGGTTTTACTCCAATGGACTGAACAAATCTAAACAGATTCATCTCTACTCCGGGTTGATCCCCATCTGCATTGGTAATGATCACCCCGGCTTTATCGGCATATACCTTTAATATGGGGCCAAGGGTACCATCCATTTCTGCATTCATCAGAATCACATGCTTCTTATGATCCATTGCTTTCAGAACAAATGGCAAAGAATACTCAATGGTTCCTGTCACCTCGATAATGGCATCAATTCCTTCTGCCTCGCATATTAACATGGGATCGGAAGTGATGCTGTATTTACCACCTCTGATGTTATCCACCAGTGAGTCCAAATTGCTTACCTTTTTCGGATTCTCGATACCGGCTTCCTGGTAGGCTCTGGCGGCACCTTCCAATGTTCGGTTGGCAATGGCGACCAATTCCATTCCTGGAACCGAATTACATATCTGCAGAGCGATGCCACGTCCCATAAAACCGGCACCTATCATACCCACCCTTACCGGGTTGTTCTCTTCATTCCTTTTGCGAAGCGCTGAATCAACAATTATCATGTTTACTTATTGAATTGGTTTAACATTAATTTAAATCACATAATCGGGATGGGCAACATCTTTTTCCGATACCACAACTGGTTCAACGGGCCATTTGATGTTAAAGGCTGGATCGTTAAAGCGTATCCCTCCTTCGGCCCCGGGCGTGTAGAACTGTGTGACCAGGTAGGTCACTTCACAATTATCCTCCAGGGTGACAAATCCATGTCCGAAATCCTCCGGCACATAGAGCATCTTATAGTTATCCTGAGTCAGCTCTACGCCAAACCACTGTTTGTAGGAGGGCGAGTCTTTCCGAAGGTCTATAATTACATCATAAATTGATCCCCTGGTGCATCGAATCAGTTTTGTCTCCTGGTAAGGATCATGTTGAAAATGCATACCCCTCAGGGTTCCTTTGGTTTTGCTAAAGGAGGTATTCCCCTGGCACAGGTTGCTCTTCAATCCATGTTCGGCCATTTCATTGGCACACCAGGAACGTCCGAAGAAGCCTCTTTCGTCTTCCAGTTTTTTGATTTCAATAAGGAAGGCTCCTTTGAGATTAGTTTCTGTAAATATCATTATATCTCTTTTTAAATTACCACGTCCATTCCAGGTTGCTGTTCAAATAGTTATTTTCCTGGAGTACATTCAATACACTAAGCCTGGTTAAGTGGGATTCACGATAGTTTTTATCATCGAATCCCATGGCTGACAGGTTATCATAGAGTGCCTGGATGGAAGATTTCAAATCATGGATAGGTTGATGATCCGGTGCGATCTCCTTGAACAGATCAAAATTTACTTTATAGGATCGCTTATCAGGTGGAGCATCCGGATTGACGGAAACTTTAACACCGGGAACAACTTCGGCCACGGCATCGGCCAGCTCTTTCACCTGATAGTTCCATACATTGCTGCCTGTATTTACAGCCAGAAATTCGCCTCTATTCTCTTTCTTCCTTGCGATGGCCCAGTCAATGGCTCTGGCCATATCCAGTACATTGATCAATGGTCTCCATGGGGTCCCATCACTTAAAATGCTCAGTTCATTGGAGGTAACAGCTCCAGCCAGAAAATCGTTCAACACCAGGTCGAGCCTCAACCTGTAGCTGAATCCGCATGCGGTGGCAAAACGAAGTGAGGTGATTGTGAAATTCTCATTGGCCAGGGGCTGTAAATCCCTTTCTGCATATACTTTAGAACGGGCGTAAGCGGTAAGGGGATTCAGCTTATCGGTTTCCACTTTTGCCAGATCATCTGCTTCGCCATACATGCTGCAACTGGAAGCAAATACAAATGAACCGACTCCTTTGGCCCTGGCCTTTTCGGCCAGCTTAACTGCAGCGCGATAATTCACATCCATGGTAATCTCTTCATACTTATTTCCCATGGGATCGTTTGAGATGGCAGCCAGATAAACGACTCCATCTACACCTTCCAACAGCTCATCGGGGAATGCCCTTACATCGCCAAACTCCTGTCTGGACAGTTTATTCTCAGGTAGAAAAAGTGGATTTGTGAGGCATTTTGCAAAATATCCAGTATCAAATCCAATGAGTTCTGCATCGGGATAGGTGTCTCTTAGCTGACTTACAACGCCTGGGCCCACATAACCCATATTTCCAGTGATAATTATTTTCATAATAGTCTATTGTTATTTATTCTGTATAATCATAATTTACCAGCATTTCCAGGGAGCTTCATTCCGGATCCACATGGCCTCCAGGGTTTGCTTATCCCTGAGTGTATCCATGGGTTGCCAGAATCCGGTATGCCGGTATGCTCCTAATTGGTTGGTTTTTGCCATGATTTCCAGGGGTTCTCTCTCCCATACGGTGGCATCTTCAACAATGTAATCAATGGCTTTTGGTTCAACCACAAAAAAGCCACCATTGATCCAGGCATTCTCAACTTCCCCCCCTTTTGGTTTCTCCCTAAAACTATCTACACTGTTCTGACCTTCGTGCAAGGTGAATGCCCCAAACCTTCCAGGCTGTTGAACTGCAGTAAGAGTAGCAAGGCTACCATTCTTCTTGTGAAATTCTATGGATTCGGAGATATTGATATCACTTACTCCATCTCCATAGGTCAGGCAGAAAGTTTCATCGCCAATATACTCCCTTACCCGCCTGATTCGACCACCGGTCATAGTCCCTTCGCCTGTATCGACCAGGGTCACTTTCCATGGTTCCACATTTTTTTTCAGCACCTCCAGTTTATTATTGGCCATATCAATGGTGATGTCCGACATCTGTACAAAATAATTGGAAAAGTACTCCTTAATCATGTATCCTTTGTATCCGCAACAAATAATAAATTCGTTGATTCCGTGATGTGCATATGTCTTCATAATGTGCCACAGAATGGGCTTTCCCCCAATCTCTACCATGGGCTTAGGTCTGATGCCACTCTCCTCACTGATTCTGGTACCATAACCGCCGGCTAATATCACTGCTTTCATAAATGGATCTGTATAGGTAAAATAATATGGTTTTACGGATTATCCCCTCCTCTGTTTTGTTGCTCCACTCTGGGAGCGTTTTAAAAGCCTTAATTCCTTCTTGTTAGTTGTATAGTATTTTCCGTATGAACCCTGTTTTGGGTTCTCACCGTTTATAAGCAGTTGAATGTTATCAATATCCTTGGAATCAATATCTTCTAAACTGGATAAGAGGATCTTCTTGTTCACATAACCCAGCCTGGTTACATAAATCTTGATATCGGCATATTTCATAAGAACAAAGGAATCCGTTAGCACACCATAGGGGGGGGTGTCAATTACGATGTAATCATACCTCTTACGTAATTCAGCGAACAATTCTTCTGTTTTTTTACTGGATATAAGCTCAATGGGATTGGGAGGTACCTGGCCAGCGAGTATCAGATCGAGGTTTTCCACATCCGAGGAGATGGTGATCTCATCCAGTGAAGCTTTATTGATCAAGTAGGAACTGACACCTACCAGCCCCCTCACCCCCAGTTTTGTATAGAGGGCACTGGGTCTTCTGAGGTCGAATTCAACCAGAATGGTTCTGTTATTTGTAACTGCCAGACTGCTTGCAATGTTCAGTGCCGAAAACGATTTACCTTCTCCTTCCATGGTGGAGGTAACCAGGATCACCTGGTTAAGCTTACCCATCAAGTAGTAGATAATGTTACTTCTGAGCGAATGGAACGATTCGGCTGTAATAGAATTAGGTTGTTTGACAATTACATTGATCTCACTTTTGCTATCGGCTGGAATGCTTCCGATCTGTGTTAGATTGGTATACTTACGTAACTCCTCTTTGCTCAATATTTTTGTGGTGAAGAGTTTCTTACCCATTACAAAAAGAGATGGAAACAGCAGACCAAGAAAAAGGGCTCCCACCAGGAAGATCATCTTTTTGGGAGACTGGACTGAAATATACCTGGGAGGTTCCACCACTTCGCAATCGGGTAAAGTTGAAGCTCTGATAATCTGTGCCTGAATGCGTTGCTCCAGAAGGGACATATAGACATTCTCACTCAGATTAAACTTCCGCTCAATTCCCAGCAACTTCCGCTGTGTATAGGGAAGACTCGCATACTCTCTGTTTAATCCTGCGAGTCTGGACTTTATATCCCTCAGCTCGGCATTGGCAATGGAAATGCTGTATTGAAGGGTCTCAATAATGGTCGCCTTCATGTTATTGATACTGATCTCAAGGGTTCTGAGCCTGGGATTCCTTAGCTGATTGTTATTAATAATCTGCTGGCGTTCGGAATTCAGATTGGTAAGTTGCTCAATGAGTCCGTTTAACAGTGGGTCCTGCAATCCCATGGCTGAAGGAGCCAGAAATCCGGTGGAATCTTTACCCGATTCAAAGTAATTCTGCATCTGTATCAGGTAACTGCGCCTTCTTTCAATTTCATCCCTTTGCGCTTCAGTGGCCTGTCGCTGGGTATATAAATTACTAGCCTTTTCATCGATATTCATCACACTTGAGCTTCGCCGGATGTCCTGAAGCTCTTGTTCAGAACTTCCTAGTGATTCCGAAATATCAGCCAGCTGAAAATCCAGGTGTTCAATGGTTTTATTGGCCAGGTGGTTCTTCTCCTCTAGTGTATTGTTGATATACCTGTTAATAAGTGCATCAAGGAAATCCACCCCTTTCTGAACGTTATCGGTTTTCAGGCTCATATCGACCATGGTGGCATCAATGGCTGATGCTTCAATCGTGAGTATGCTTTTAAACGCTCCTGTAAGATATTTGGTAGAATTAAACTTGAAGAATAGGTCCTTCCCAAGGTATACATCTTCATTGTAGTTGGCATTCAGAAGGATACTGAAAGAGGTGTATGTGTTGCTGATCTCCTCTCCAAACCGGTAAGTTCCGCTTAATTGAAATTGTGTAGAGGGAACAACCACCTGCTGGTCTTTAAAGTCCACTATTGCAGATTCACTCCCCGATGCTGTAATTGCAAAACTCTCCTCGTTCAACACCCTCACATAAAAGAGAAGATCGACCGGTTGCAAATGCTCCTTGTTGGGGATCACAATGATTGGAGCATCATTATATAACTCTTTCAAGCTGAACTCCAGCTCCTTGGGAATCTTATCCTCCTGTAGATAGTATGAGACGGTCAGGTCCATCTCCTCCACAACAGATTTAATCAATGGAGTGGATTGAAGAAAATAGATCTCATTCTGAAGATTCTTATCCTTTTCAATCAACTGATCCACTCTCATTATATTATCAGAACTGGCTCCGTAAGCATTAGAACGTTCAATGGTTAGAAGGACAGATGCAGATACATTGTATGTTTTGGCAGCGTATTTCAAGTAGAAAGCAGCTCCGCCAACAGTAATGAACAGAGACAACACAACTATATACCAATATTTAAGTAGATCCCTGACAAACTCGGTGATGTAGGTCAGAACTGTTTCATTTGTATGATTCATAAAATAGAGGTTGCTATTTAAGGTAAGTAATCATAAATGTCATCACTATGATGGTCAGGGATATTACAGAGAGGAGGAGTTCATATGGAAAAGTATCCATCCCCCATTTCTTG
This sequence comes from Bacteroidales bacterium, assembly GCA_029938715.1. Lineage (GTDB taxonomy): Bacteria > Bacteroidota > Bacteroidia > Bacteroidales. Next base: position 56,621 of record JAOZUK010000005.1, read on the forward strand.
CTCTTAAGGGGTTCCACATATATAATGTCATTTGAGTGAATATTATAGAATTCTGAGGCCAATAGCTCGTCACTGGTCAGATCTATAAAATGCCTCGAGCGGTAATCTCCCTCTTCTCTGACGATCAGCACCTCTTTCCTGTTGCCGAACACTCCAATATCGTTTGCATAGCCAATGGCCTGCAGGATATTGATGCTTTTGTAGTTAAATACGTAGACGCCCGGACGACTAACCTCTCCGAGAATGGTGACTTTGTTGTTTACAAAACGGATAAATACCGACGGATACAACAGGTACTGGGACAACTCCTCTTCGATATAATCAGAGGCCTCAGTCAGGGTGAGCCCTTCCATTGTGATCTTATTTACATAGGGCAGTTTGATATTTCCATCCGAGTCCACCCCATAACTGATAATGGAAGGATCGCGGATAGCTGATCCACCTCCGCTATTGCCCTGGTTAAAACTGGTTTCATTTTCATCCGCACTTGTTACCTGGATATATAGTTCATCGCCCTGCCTGATGGTGTTATCAACGGGCTCATCGATAAAATACATATTGTCATGCTGCTGGACTGTCATCTCCTTGCTGGCCTGAACATAATTCAGCTTCTTGTTTGAAACACAGGAAACGCTAAGCGTTAGTGCCAGTATAAGTGCTCCAACTTTATAGGCATATGTTATAATATTATTCATAGAACCTTATTAATATTATTGTATCCATCCAAACATATACGCAAAACCCACTCCAAGGTTAATGTAAATTAGAGGTTTGCTTCAATTAGTTCCTTTGTTTCTTCAATATGCGACTTTGAGGAAGCTCCAAACAGGACCGATTCGATTCTCGGGAACTGACCCAGGTACTCAATGGCCTCTTTGGGTCTTAAAGCACCGGCAGCCAGGACCTGCATGGCTATTGGCCTGAACTCTTTTTCATTCAGGTATTTTTCATAGATCTCTTTTCCTCCAGACATCCTGAATCCGATCTTATTGATGGAGGAGCAGATCACCGGATTCGAAATTCCCTGTGCTTCAAGTACATCATATAAAGCAGGCATATTCATGGTAATGTATCCGGGTTCAGCATTATAGGTCTTCTTAATGTACTCATGATACTCCGAAAACACATCGTACATCTTCAGACCGAGAATCAGATCAACCAGCACGTTCTGGATAAAAATAACAGGAGTTTCAATTCCTTTAAACATCTTCATCTCAGCATCGATAAGGATCTGAATTAACTTAACAAAATCTTTACCCAGAAACGCCACACTTCCTTTGGCAAAGGTTGAAAAAAAGTTACCGGGCACATATTGCTTTATGGTACCCATTATACCCAGTTCAGTTACTGCATTGGCATACTTATGGGCATAAGGCATACATGGGAAAATTTTAAAGCCCTGATAGGATCCTGGATTGTCAACAATGTGTTTACATATATTGGCAATCCGGTCGTGGGTGGTACACATAAACGTGTTAATGCCCGTTTCGATGGACTGATCAAGAACCCGAATAATTGCTTCATCGTCCTTGAAACGTATGGATTGCGCCCTGGATTTTTCATCTGACGAATGGTTAACCGCAAAAAACTGGTTATCTCCAAACAATACTTTTTCCATTATTGTGCTATTTTGTACTATTGGTAATCATTTCAATAACTGTATCGGTATAGTGTCCCTCCTCAAATGAGTTCTGTTCCACCTGCATATTCTCCCTGATACATTTCACGAAGTACTCAATTTGAGCACTGTACTCTTCACCCCGCAAATAAAACTCAACCGGTATGGCCAGATCAGTGATGTATTTAATGGTCCACCCCTTACCCAGACCCTCTTTAACAGATGCCTCTTTAAGATAGATCTTAATTTCAGTGGCATCGCAAACTATTTTCCCCTTTTTTCCCTGCACCGTTAAAGAGGTGGACATCTTACGGTAGGTTTCATCGCTCCAATTCACCAGCAATGTACCTGTTAGTCCGCTCTGCAACTCCATCAGGGAGTATACGGCATCTTCCACCCCTTTGGAATAGATACTTTTCAACAGTGAACCATGGATCTTTACGGGCCGATCTATCACTTCCTGAAGTAAGTTGATCACATGGGATGCATAGTCGTACAAGCATCCTCCTCCCTCTTCAGAATTTGATCGCCAGGTCCCCCCCTTTTCCTTTGTTACTACAGGACCGTAAGCTTCACCGCTAAAGTGTACCAACTCTCCCAGTACACCAGCTGATAGCAATCGTTTTAACTCACGGAATGTTCCGATAAAATGATTATGGAAACCAACCTGATTGGCTACTCTCTTCTGATTTGCAAGCTGAATAATTTCTTCACCCTGCTCAATGCGCAACATAAAAGGCTTTTCACAAAAAACGTGAAGCCCCTTCTCCAGGGCATATTTTACCATCGGATAATGCAATTTTGTGGGAGTGGCTACGACTACAAAATCCAGGTTCTCCTTATCCAGCATCTTTTTGTAATCTGAATAGGTGGATATGTTACTGAATTTTCTGAACCCACTTAGAACCACTGAAGAGGTATCACACACTGCTACAAGCTCAACGTCCTTTTGCGCTGCAACTATGGATGCATGAGAGAGCCCCATCTTACCAAGGCCTAAAACTGCTCCTTTAATCATATTTTTTAAGCTTTAAGAATATTAATAATACATGCCAGAAAAACTTCATCTGATTGCCAATGTTTCGCCTGAATATCTCAGGTCGCATAAAAATACGTATAAACCATGCCAGTTTTATCTTAAACCAGAATGGACGTATCGCCTTTTGTGTCCCGGCATACCAGTCAAATACATTTCCTATGCATACAATAAGTCCTGCATCAAGTGTTTTGTAATGTTGTATGGCCCACTTCTCCTGTTTGGGACATGTCATCCCCACAAAAAGGACATCGGGCTTAAACTCATTTATTTTTTCGGTCATGATCTGGTTATCCCCTTCAGAAAAATCGGGTTTAAAGGGAGGCGAAAAAGAATCAAAATTTATACTTGCATACTCCTTCCGGGTGCGCGATTCCATTTTTGCCAGGGTCTCTGTAGTTGATCCCAGGAAAAATGCCCTGCCTTTTTCCTCTTCAACCCTATCCATAAAGTGGTAGAAGACATCGGGTCCCTGGTTTGCCTTAATATTTTTACCCTGTAACAACAAAGATGAAAAGGCAAAGTAGACTCCATCAAGGACCAGGAAATCGGTGTTCTTCAATGCCTGGTTGAACTCTTTGTCCCTGGTTGTGATTCCATAGGAGTTGGGACTGATTGTGTTGATTACCCTGCAGCTTCCATTTCTCAAAGGAATCTTGGAGAGGTCATCGGAGAAGACATTAAATCCTATTGTTTTTACAAAATTCACACTTAAATACAGGGTCTGTAAGTTCTCACTAAAGTATCTATTCTACGTGTATATCTGATTCTAGTTCCAATTATTTATCAATAGAATTAAAACTATTATAAAATATTACGATAATTGAATAGAATATGAGGATGATTGGGCTGGAATGGATGCTCTATAACCATGTGGATCAATGTCCTCCAGCAACGAAAAAGGACTTCACCGTTTTAAAGAATAATCCAAAATCTTTGGCTAGATTCCAGGTATCTATATAGTGAAGATCAAGTTCCATCCACTCTTCAAATGAGACATCGTGCCTGTTTGGAACAATTTGCCAGGTACAGGTTATACCAGGTTTAACGGAAAGCCGCCTTAGTTGCCAGCGCTCATACTGTTTAACCTCTTCTTCCAGGGGTGGGCGCGGACCCACGAGAGACATTTCACCCCTGATTACATTGAAAAACTGCGGCAATTCATCCAGGCCGCTTTTCCTTAGGAATTTGCCTACAGATGTGATCCTGGGATCATCTTTAATTTTAAATACAGGACCGTCAGCCTCATTTCGCGCTTTCAGCTTTTTCAGCTGTTCTTCAGCGTCAACCACCATAGTTCTGAATTTAAACAACATAAACTTCCTGCCACGTAGCCCGATTCGCTCCTGATGAAAGAACACAGGGCCTTTGGAGCTTACCTTTATTATTAGGGCAATTACAAGGAATACGGGTAACAGCAAAATCACAGCCAGAATGGAGAAATAGATATCCCCCATGGATTTCAAGGTAAGTGACAGACTATTGGATGGAACATCAACAATGGACAGGTCCTTGGTTTTATTAAGTGTCTTAAGCTGAAATTCCGTGGGATCCAGGGGTGAGACAGATGACTGCAACCTGAAGATAACTCCCACTTCATTACAGATACCTACTACCTCTTTAATAAGGGTAATGTCTACATCTCTCCTGCAATAGATAACTTCATCAATGATTGAATTATCGATGGCCTTCTTAAGATGCTCCTGGCCGGTAATGATATTGATCTGGGATCCGTACTTGGCTTTAATCAGTTTGGAGTCAGTGAGAATAGAAACAATTTTAAATCCCCACTCTTTTTGGATCAACAGGTTTTCAATGACACCATCTGAAAAAGCATCTGCAATAATTAATACATGGTGGGTGCTCCTGCCATAATATCGGTATGCCTTAAGAGCCTTATAAGCAAAAAGTCTGAATAGGAGTGTCAGGCTGTATAAACTAGCCACATATACCACGATCAGGAATACGGGTAGTGAGGTGAGCCTGAAAACTACTTTGACTGCAAGCAACCCAATAAATACTATAAATGTGCTTCGTGCAAACTGAAAAGCTAATGTAAGGCTCCGCTGAGTGCGGGGAATTTTTGCCATGGCCGTGATCCTGGACAAAACGTACCACGACATCAGGACAAAACCAAAAAACAAAATAGCCTCAAACCTCTTCACTTCCATTTCCGGGATGAGAAACCTTTTGGTTATCCAGATTGCCAGAGGAAATGTAACAATAACAAGAAGCAATTCCACCATGTCAATAAAACCCTTGGCGCGTCCCTTATTGTTAAGCCTGTAATCTTTTATTTTACTATATACGTGTGTCATTCCAAAAACTATCTATTGGCTTTCGTAGATCTAATTTCAACATTTTATATGGATTATAACGCTAAATAAGTGTTAAGGTTTCCCCCAATTTGACAAATCGGGGTATTAAAAAACTCAATGAATCATTTAATAGGATAAGATTCATGATATCTTTGGTATTACGAAATATGGAAAGTGCTCATTTTCTCATATTTTTGGGTATGTTTGTCATATGAAAAACAGCATTCGTCAATTCTAGTCAATTTTTAGCCCGGACTGATTGACAATCTTTGCTAACTTCGTGTATATGGAAGACCTCATTATTATACCCACAGATAAATCACTTGCCGTGGATATATCCTATGGGATTCTGAACTTCACTGGCAGATCCATCTTAACTGATCCAAAAGTTTTTTTTGATCCCATCCTCACCTGGGTAAATAAATACATCAAGAACCCTGCTGAAGAAACTGTCGTAAATATAAAACTGGAGTACATAGACACTGCATCCACCCAGTCCTTATATCAGATCCTTCGTCAATTGAATGGTGTAAGATCTAAAGATTTCGTTTTGATGATAAACTGGTATATAGAGGATGCAGATCCCGAAATGCAGGAACTGGGCGAAATGATCGAGCAGCGCATGGGCATAGAATTTCAATATGTCCCCTACTAATTTTCTAAATCCTACCCTGAAATTCAACGCAATTTCAATAAAAAGTCCTAAATTCGGAAAACCTCAATTAATAACAAGTTTACCGGACTATCTATGGGAGAAGATCAAACCAGACTTTCCAGTGCAGAACTGGAAGAGTTATGCCTGAAACAGAATATTATCATTGAGCGTAATGATCCGTTCAATAATTCAAAAATCTACCTTCCCAATATCGAAAAGATCAATAAAATGATCCGCGAATTCGATTTTCTGGTGGATGGGTCTTCCAGGGGCAAAGCCGTAAATGAAATAAGCAAAATCGAACGCTTTCTTTACGACAATGAGGAAAATGCTGATATCAGGAGTAAGTTCCTGGCCACCTATTACTCCAATGCCTCCATGTATATTGAAAATCACCGTAGATTACTGGAAGACAAGCGGTCAGAAAACTGGAAGTACCTGTTTGTGAACTACTTTAAAATGGAGGACATCTATAACTACTTCAATAAGAAATCCAGTGCTTCTGATTTTTTTAAGGATTATTCCATTTTCAACGATCTCATCGATCTCACCTATAACGTGAAATTGATGGAGTATCTGCGGAGCCAGGTGGAGCTTGAGATTCCTATAGATAACGATACGGATTTGCCTGTTAAAATTGAAGAATCCAACCTCAAACTTGTGATTATCAACGAACTGGGGCTAATTGACAAACTAAAGAATCAGATCTCAGAAAATACACTTCCCAATCTGGCAAGATTTCTGACAGCCCTTTGTTATGAAGACCCTTCGAACTGGAGAGATGTCCTGCTAAAACTTAAGAATTTGAATTTACAGAACGACAAAGACCTGCTGACCGAACTGAATTTGAATAAAGCGCATGAAATTATGTCTCTTTTTGGTATTGAATTGGAAAAGGAGTAATATTATATTTGTAATCATATCAAACCTCTGAAATTATTACAGGATGGAAAACATCACGATCGAACCCACCAAAAAATCACTGGAAGTTGAATGCGCACCCGGCTATTTTAAACTATCTGGAAATTCCATACTTTCCGATCCACGAAAATTCTTTAAGCCAATTGTGGAGTGGGTAGAGGAGTACATCAAGGAACCAGAAGACAAAACCAACATAGACCTGAAACTGGAATATGTGGATACAGCATCTGTCCAGAGTGTATTCGATATCATGAGGATGTTTAAACCACTTCAGGAGAAAAACAAGGAAGTTGCAGTGAACTTTTACTTTGAGTTTGATGACCCGGAGCTTCTGGAGCTAGGAGAGATTATGGAAGGTCGCCTGGGAATCAAATTCAATTTCATTGAGTACCAATAACAATACAGGATGACTAATGTGCTAAACCGCAGGGCGTTCCTGGGCACAACAGGCGCCTTTGTGGCTGGAACTCTAATGGCCTCACCTCTGGCCAGGCACGCCTACTCCAAGGGCCAAAAAATAAAAGCAGTACTTGTGGGTACAGGTGTCAGGGGAACCTCCTTCTGGGGAAAGACGCTGGTGGAGAATTTCCCGGACATTCTCGAATTTGTGGGACTCTGTGACATCAATCCCGGTCGCCTGGAATATGCAGCTAAATATATGGGAGTGGGTTGCCCCCTGTTTGCCAGTTTCGAGGATATGATCAATCAAACCCATCCCGACCTGGTAATCGTTACCACCATGGACTCTACCCATCATGAATTTATTGTCAAAGGGCTGGATATGGGCTGTGATGTGCTCACCGAGAAACCTCTTACCACCGATGAGGATAAATGCCAGTCCATCCTGGATGCCGAGCGCCGTACCAATCGAAAGGTGATTGTAGGCTTTAACTACCGGTGGGGACCCTACCCCACCAAGATCAAAGAGCTTTTACAATCTGGCTCTATTGGCCGGATCACCTCCGTTGATTTCCATTGGTATCTGAACACCTATCACGGGGCATCCTATTTCAGGAGATGGCACGGCCTGCGACAATCGGGAGGAACCCTCTGGGTACATAAAGCCACACATCATTTCGATCTGCTGAACTGGTGGCTGGACAGCGATCCCGAAGAGGTTTTCGCTTACGGGGATTTGGAATATTATGGTTCCAATGGCCCTTTCAGGGGAGATAAGTGCCGTACGTGTGACCACAAAAAGGAGTGTAAGTTCTTTTGGGATATCACGAAGGATAAGAGATCCATGGATCTCTATGTGAACAATGAACAGCACGATGGATACATTCGCGATAGTTGTCTGTTCCGTCCGGAGATCAATATTTATGACAAGATGTCGGCACAGATTAAATACCGTGACAACACTCTGGTCAACTACTCGCTTACCACCTACTCTCCTTACGAAGGCTGGAAAATTGCTTTTAACGGAACAGAGGGCCGCATCGACGCCTGGCTTGACATTCCATTTATGAAAGGCGAAAATATCAGTCAGTCCGACATGCACGAACTTGAAATGTCCCAGCAGGATGAAAATCTTCATTCCGAACCTGTGATTGTACACAAACTGTGGAACGATTTCAAAGTGGAGCAGGTAAGCTTTTCAAAAGGAGGGCACGGCGGAGGAGATAAATTATTGCACGACCAGATCTTCAGGACTCCCGGAAAAAAGGATTCCTTTGACAGGCCAGCTGGTGTTCGTGATGGAGCCATGTCCATTCTCATAGGAATTGCTGCCAGGAAGAGCATCGAATCGGGGCATCCGGTCCGTATTTCAGAACTTACTGACCTGGAACCCAGGGAAAGAAGGATATGATTCTAGATTATCCCGGATATTTCAGGCTGCATCTCCAGGAGATAGATGAGCTAATCGAAACCAATTAAAACTCGCCATGATAGACAGACGTAAATTTATACAGGCCGGAGCAGCAACTGTTGCCGGAACTGCACTGATGGGCTGCAGCTCAAATGAGCCTGCTTCCAAAACCACAGAGACTCCTGCAAATATCAGGCACAATCCCATAGGGGTCTCCACCTACTCCTTCTGGCAGTTTAACCGACCGAAGAACGATCCTCCCATTGAGGAGATTATCGATCATGTGGCCGCCATGGGTTTTGATGGAGTGGAATTATTGCTGGTGCAAATGGCCTCAGATGAAACCTCCTATCTGAATAAACTGAAAAAAAGGGCCTTCCACAATGGACTTGACATTATGGGTTTCTCAACGCATCAGGGGTTTGTCAGACCTGATAAGGCCTACCGTGATGAGAATATAGCATTAACCATTCACCAGATTGAACTGGCATACCAGTTGGGGATCCCTACCATGCGAATCAACACAGGCCGCTGGGGAACCAGCGAATCTTTTGACCACCTGATGGAGAATAAGGGCATTGAGCCCACCATTGAGGGATACACAGATGAAGATGGCTTCAAGTGGGTCATTGATTCTATTCAGCAGTGCATCCCTACTGCTGAGAAGTGTGGAGTGGTCCTGGGATTGGAGAACCACTGGGGATTGGGAAGAACGGCTGAAGGGGTCATGCGTATCGTAAATGAGATTAACTCCCCTTGGCTTAGCGTAACCTTAGATACTGGAAATTTCCTGGAGGATCCTTATGACCGCCTGGAAATGCTCGCACCCCATACTTCGCTGGTGCAGGCGAAAACCTATTATGGAGGAGGCAAATGGTATACACTTGACCTGGACTATCCAAGGATCGGAGAGATTATGCGAAAGCACAACTACAAAGGCTATATCTCCCTGGAGATGGAAGGTAAAGCCGATCCCATGGAGGCGGTGCCTGAAAGTCTTGATGTGTTGCGCGAAGCATTCTATTATGAAATCTGATTGAATGGGATTTTATAAAAGCATCGCAGAGGTTTACAATAAGATCTTCCCTCTGAATCCCGGACAGGTAGCCTTTACAAATAGAACCTTTATCCAAACAGGAGATATAAGCCTCCTTGATATTGGGTGCGGTACAGGATCCCTCTCTCTCGCACTGTCAGCCACTTTCAAAACAGTTGTGGGAATTGATTTGGACGAGACCATGCTCGAAAAAGCAAAGATAGCTGAAGAGGATTCTACCCATTTGGAGTTTATCCGGTTAGATATGCTGGAGATTGATACCCGTTTTGATCCTGGAACATTTGATGGCATCGTCTGTTTCGGGAATACGCTGGTCCACCTATCCTCATTGGAGCAAATTTCCCTCTTTTTTGGAAAGTGCTACCAGTTGCTTACTCCAAAAGGAAAGCTATTGATACAGATCATCAATTATGACCGGATACTGGATCAGAAAATCAACTGGCTACCCACCCTTGAAACCGATGATATACAATTCATTAGAAACTACCATTACCACTCTGGCAAACACCGCATTGATTTCGAAACCATGCTGACGATCAAAGCAACGAATCAGGTCATAAGGAACAGGGTACCTCTAATTCCAGTCAGAAAATCCGAAATAGAGGCTGCGCTTATGGATGCTGGCTTCAGTAACCTTAATTTCTTTGGTAATTTCAAGGGAGAGGCACTGAGGTCAGATAGTATCCCAATGGTAATTGAAGCCAGCTGATCCTCTACAAGCAATTCTCAGAAAGGCCACAACTTTGGGATCAGGAGCATGGCGATAATCATTACTATCAGGCTGAGCGGAAAACCCAGCCGGCCAAAATCCTTGTACTTATATTGACCTATGGACTGGACAATCATATTGGTTTGGTAGCCAATGGGGCTTAAAAAGCTGCAGGCCGCTGCAGTACATATGGCAATCACAAAAGGCCTGTGGTCATAACCAGAAAGATTTGAAATGGAGAGAGCGATTGGAAACACCAGGGCCGCAGCAGCATTGTTGGTTACCACCTCAGTGATGATGGCAGTCAACAGGTAGAGAATAAACAGCAGCCCCATGGGCCCCAGGAACATCAGATGATTCAGAATGAAATTTGCTACAGTGTCGGACAGACCCGAGTTATGGATGGCATAGCTGATCCCGATTGAAGCCGCAATGGTGATAAGGATATCCCAGTTTACAGCCTTAGTATACCGTTGAGAAGGCAAAATCTTTAACCAGATCATCAATATCATCACCATTCCGGTAACCAACAATGGATTGAATGCTGTGTTTTTAAAAACCTCAAAAGAGGTAGTAACAATGGCCCCTGCAAGCAAGCCAGCAAGTAACAGGTAAGTTAGAAGGGCTTTTTTTCTATCTATATTGAATTGTATATCCCCTTTGGAGGAAAGCAGATAGAATATCTGTGAATCGTTCCAACTTGAAACAAAGTTTGAATCGGTAAGAAGCAACAGGGTATCCCCTTCCTTGAGCCGGACATGGTCTACTTCCTGGTAGATCTGATCTCCATTTCGATAGATGGCCAGCACCACACTGTTGTACCTGTTCAGAAAATCGATTTCATTCATCCGTTTTCCAACACCCGGAAAACGGCCGGAAATAATTGCCTCTACAGATTCCAACTTGGCATTTTTATGATGGTTGTATGCCTGTTCAAGCTTATGCAAAGAAATACCTTTTATAACCCGCAAGGATTCAAGCATGATCAGTGAGGTATTCAACAGCAGCTTATCTTCCTTATAGATCTCCAGATTTGCATAGTCCTGGATATACTCCCCATTCCTAATCACGGCAGCCAGGTTGATGTCTTTAAAAATCCCCCCCTTCAGGATGGCATATTCACTACCGATAGATTCAAACTCCTCTGTAATAATGGCCTCAAAGAAAAAGAGTTTCTGGGATCTGTTGGCATCATTGGTATCTGAGCCCCGTAAAAGCAATCTGCTGAAAAAGACCAGGTACACCAGGCCGGCAAAAAAGAGGAATATGCCCAGTCTGCCGGTTTCAAAAAAACCAAGCCCATCCATGTTATTTTCCAGTAATAGACCATGCACCAACAGGTTTGTGGAGGTGCCAATAATGGTAAGTGATCCACCCAGAATGGTTATAAAGGAGAGGGGCATCAGAAATTTGCGGGAATCCATTTTCAACCGCTCACTCCAGTTTTTGATCAGGGGAGCAAAAATAAGTACGATGGGGGTATTGTTCAGAATGGCCGATATGGCACCAATGGGTGCCAGAATGGAAAAGTAGAGTTTGCTGTATTTCTTCTTTTCACGTGGCAGAAACAGGTCCGAAAATACTTTGAGGATCCCGGAGGCCCTCACCCCTTCGCTGATGATAAAGAGAAGTGCAATAATCAATACCCCCTGGTTAGAAAATCCAGAAACGGCCTCCCTGGTATCCACGATACCTCCAGCCATAAAAACAAAAAGACCGGTTAACAAAATAATTCCCGGACGATGGTATTCGCGCACAAGGGCGAATATGATAAAAGCCAGTACAATAACAACTATAATCTGGTCAAGCATATGGATGATTCCGTAATGTTTTCAAGGACTGTGAACAAATAAAGATATGAAATAACCCAAAGATTTCTTAGTTTTCGGGATGGAAGATTACAGACTTACAAATTTACGGGAGCTTGAAGCGGAAGCAATTCATATCATACGTGAAGTAGCAGCAGAATTTGAAAATCCGGTGATGCTCTATTCAATTGGGAAAGACTCGTCTGTGATGGTCAGACTGGCCGAAAAGGCATTCTATCCGGCAAAGGTCCCCTTCCCCCTGATGCATATAGACTCCAAATGGAAGTTTCGCGAAATGATCAACTTTCGGGATAATTATGCTGCTGAAAAAAACTGGGACCTGATCGTACATTACAATAAAGAAGGTTTTGAAAAAGGCATCGGGCCCTTTACACACGGGAGCAAGGTTCATACAGATGTGATGAAAACACAGGCACTGCTTGAAGGACTAAGCAAATATAAGTTTGATGCAGCCTTTGGAGGCGCCCGTAGGGATGAGGAGAAGTCACGTGCCAAGGAGCGCATCTACTCTTTCAGAGATCAATACCACCAGTGGGATCCAAAAAACCAGCGGCCCGAGCTGTGGGACAATTACAATGCACGGATTCATAAAGGTGAGTCAATCAGGGTATTTCCCATATCGAATTGGACAGAACTGGATGTCTGGCAATACATTAGACTTGAGAAGATTACCATCGTCCCACTCTATTTTGCAAAAGAGAGGCCTGTTGTGAACCAGGATGGAACCCTCATTTACGTAGATGATGAACGGATGCCCGATGAACTGAGAAAGAGAGCAGAAATGAAGATGGTACGTTTCAGAACTCTGGGTTGTTATCCTCTTACCGGCGCCATAGAATCGAGAGCAGACACACTGGAAAAGATTGTCGAAGAGATGATGCTTGCCAAGGTATCTGAAAGAACCACCCGGGTCATTGATTTCGACCAGGAAGCCAGTATGGAACAGAAAAAGAGGGAAGGCTACTTCTAGGTACTTATTTCTAATATTTTTAACATGACTGAAGATAAAAATCAATTGACCAACATTCAGGAGTTTCTTGACAGAGATGAAAAAAAGGACCAGTTGCGGTTTCTTACTGCAGGATCGGTGGACGACGGAAAATCTACATTGATAGGACGATTGTTGTACGATAGCAAGAAACTTTATGAGGACCAGTTGGATGCCCTTAAGAGAGATAGTGTGAAGGAGGGCCATGCTGGTGGTGAGATCGATTATGCACTGCTTCTGGATGGTCTGAAAGCTGAGAGGGAACAGGGGATAACCATTGATGTGGCATACAGGTATTTTAGCACCAACAAACGGAAGTTTATCATTGCAGATACCCCCGGACACGAACAGTATACCAGGAATATGATCACAGGGGGCTCCACAGCAAACCTGGCCATCATACTTCTGGATGCCACCAAGGGAGTGATCACGCAAACCAGAAGACATACCTATCTGATCTCTCTGCTTGGGATTAAACATGTATTGCTTGCTGTTAACAAGATGGACCTGGTAGATTATAGCCAAGAGAGATTTGATTCCATCTGTGCAGACTACCGTGCATTTGTAACCCAGCTCGACATTCCGGATGTGGACTTCATTCCCATTTCGGCGCTAAATGGAGACAACGTGGTGGACCTATCTACCCGGATGCCCTGGTATCACGGCAGCAGTGTACTGGAATTCCTTGAAAATGTTCATGTAAGCAGCGATAATAACTACGCCGATTTCAGATTCCCTGTCCAGTATGTGTTGCGCCCTGACCGCGATTTCAGGGGATTCTCAGGAAAAATATCTTCGGGACTGATACGCAAGGGAGATCCGGTTATTGCCCTTCCCTCTCGCAAACAATCCAAAGTAAAGAGTATCATTACCTATGAGGGTGAACTTGATAAGGCGCATACTCCCAGCGGAGTGACCATTACACTTGAGGATGAGATCGATATCTCCCGGGGAGAAATGATCGTTCATCCCGATAACCTCCCGAGAACAGAGCGCCATTTTGAAGCCATGCTTGTCTGGATGAACGAGGAGGCTCTCGATCTGTCCACTCAGTTCTATATCAAGCACACCACCCTGGTTACACGGGCCCGCATTGATAAGATCAGGTACAGGGTTGATGTGAATACACTGGAGAAAGCTGAAGTAGAATTGCTGAAGCTGAATGAAATTGGCAGGGTGATTATTACCACTACAAAACCACTTTTCTTTGATCCCTACAGGAGAAACAGGCAAACAGGCTCATTCATTCTGATAGATCCTCTTACAAACAACACCGTTGCTGTTGGTATGATTATCGACAAGCTCGATCCAAAGGACCTGCCTTCAAAAATCACTTTGGAGACCAAGCAAAAAATTGAACGAGGGCAGGGTTTGATCGGTAAATCAGAATATATAAGGCGGTATAATCAGAAAGCGGGTACCCTGTGGCTTACAGGCCTTCATGGCTCCGGAAAAAACGACCTGGCTTACTCACTTGAAAAAACACTGTTTGATATTGGAGCCACAGTAGTACTTATCGATGGATTTACCATAAGATCTGGATTATCCAAAGAGCTGGATTTCTCACCCACTGATCGCACCGAACATCTCAGGAGGGTGGCACACATCTGTAAAATATTGAATAGCCAGGGAATCATTACCATCTGCTCATTTATCTCACCCGATGAGGAGATACGCCTACAAGTAAAAGAGATCATTGGTGCTGACCTTTTTCACCTGATATATATGGAATCAGATCTGGCATTCAGCAAACAGAATAAGCCTGAGTTGTATAACCTTTTTGATGAAGGGAAAATATCGGGACTGCCGGGCGTGGATATTCCTTATGAAAAACCATTGGACCCTGCAATAACCTGTAAACCTGATGGGGATAATGTGGAGCTGATCACTTCGTACCTGGCTAAGAAAAAGATCTTCCCTGCTACGTAAACTCCATCTTACGTTTTACAAGATCCTGATGGAGTGCTTCTGCCCTCTGCAGCAGATTTTTATCTAAATCAAGATCTTTAAGGTCCCTTTCCATATAGGGTTCTCTTTGATCCACCGAAAGGTCCAGGTTTAAAGCACTTCCCAGGACACCTACCAGCTCTCTGGGTTTGGAGCATAGATCCGCATAGTCGATTAAATAAAGGTTATCATCTTCAAGCAAAGTCAGTACGTGCGAATAGTAGCTGATCCAGATAGCCAACCAGTAATTGAGAGAAGAGTCCTCGTAGCGGTCACATAAATCCCTCAATTCCAGATCAAACAACTTATGATTCAGACCAAACTCATGGTGTCCCAGCCAGTTCATATACTCCAGCGTAAATGGATCAGCTTCATGCATATCACAAAAACGATCGTGCTGATTCAGTAACGAATAGGCATGGGTCACAGGATTTCTGAATATGAGCACAATCTTAAAATCGGAGTTGTGGGCCCTTAAAGATTTGTACCTCAGAATCAGGTTATTGTTTTTAGCCAGATAGTTACTATCCTTGTCTTTGATACCAATCAGTTTCTGATAAGAGATATAATCCTTATAGGTAGTTTGGTCAACTTCATGCTCCACCAGCATATTGCTTTTGATATAGGCATCATTTAAGAAGACTTTGAAGAAATACTCCTCCAGCGCTTCGATGGTCCTGTAACCAAACATAATGTTATCCCCATGTGCCCTCTCCTTCAATTTATTCTTCCGGGGATGGTAAAGTTTCCTCCAAAGATTTACAGAAAGTAGAAACGGCATATTGTCATAGGAGAGCGAATGAAATTTTTTAGACTCAAAGAGCAGGTTTGTTAATGCAGTGGTCCCCGCCCTGGCCAATCCTGTTACGATAATAAAATCTTTATCTGCCGTTGAGATTCTCTTCTTGTACAGCCTCTTTTCCAGCCGGAAAAGAGCACCGGATATGTTGTAATTCGCCAGTATCATTCGGTGCAGCAGCATGGACCATCCCGAATAGTCACTCTCCTTGTTCCTGTTTGCCCAGGGAACTACAAATAAAACCAAACTACCCAGAATAACGCTGAGAAAAAAATAGATGGATCGCATATCCAGGGTCTGGACCGATTTTTCAGGATTGTATTCGAGGTATACCACCACTGGAATTAAAGAAACCCCAATGGTCATTGCCAAAAAAAAGAGCAATAAACCAAACTTGGGCAGCAAATTTCCTAAGCTTTGAATCAGTTGTTTTTGTTTCTTCGATTCATTCTTATTGGATTCAAGCATGCTGTTCAGCAAGTTGGCTGTGGCATTGGCAAATATGAAAAATGGATTTTTAAGCAAAAGTAGTCCGACCGAAATCAAAGAAACAGTAGAAAAAACGACCAGGTAATACTTAATCATATCCGGATCTTAGGAGTGGCTCCTGTGAAAGAGCTTTCGCACTCTATTAAAAAATGCCTTTACAGAGGTCCACAAAACCATAAAAACACTTGCTAAGATAATAAGTAAAACGATCACTACAATAACAATAGTAGCAACTCCTAATCCTGGCCCGATATATAATAGTACTGATTGCATAATTTAAAAGTTAATATTTTCAAAAATTCTTATCCAATTTGGAAGATGAACGTAATTCTCAACCGGAGTCTCAAATTGTTTTTTTAGCAGAATCCCATCCCTGTTCATAAAGTAAATCTTGGCATCATTCTCACTTTCAAGACAAATATCCCCCGAACTTAAAAACTCGTATGAGCCCTCGGTCTGTGAAAATATTTTTTCACTCGCAAACAGCTCATCCAGGTAAGGATGGTAAGTAGAATCCAAAAAGTTATAGATAATAATCCCGGAAAGCAAAAGATCATCTGCAGCACTTGCAAAACCCTCTGATTCATCCCCGGAGTCAACTATATTCAATCCAATATTGGTGGAGTTGTTGTTAAACAGAGCAATCTCATGATCCGAGATCACATCCACATCATGCTGATTAAGGAAAGGCCCTTGAAGTAATCTTTTAATCTCCCCGGTCTGTGGCCTGTAATGAATCACAAGTGACTTATGCCGCAAGCTGAGAAACAGATCTCCCTTCTCCCAGAAAGGTCCGGATTCGTAGACGGGTTGAATATCATTCAGGTGAATGGGATCATTTTCCATGCTTGGTTTTCCATCATTCGAAAATCCATATACGAAATTCTTGAACCCATTCTCAATTAAAATATCGCATACACTCTTATCATATAAAATCTCCCCGGTCTCCACATCAATTTTCGTTACAAAATCATCCCTGATGCTTTTCTTTTGCTTTTCACTACCCAATCTAAATCCCCTTTCAGCTGATGAACAGGCCCATATATTCCCGTCCACCGATAGATTCAAAGAGTGATGAAAATTCTTACTGGTATTGTGCCAGAGAATATTGGACTCCCTGTCGAGCCTGTAAAGATTATTTGATTCAACACTAACAGCTACCAGGGATCTGTCCTTCAACAATACCGGATTCTTTAGCCGGGAGTTCCGAAACTGCCTCTCGCCCAATTGTATATAGCTTTCCTTTTCAAGGTGCCAGCTAAAATATACCGAATCGTTCCGGAAATTAAACAACTTAATATCCCACCTATGCTCCACATCATTAAAGAATGAGTTCAATCCAAATACATCGTATTCAAGGCAATTCACCTCTCTGAATGATGTGTCCTTTGATACGTATGTTGGGCAAACACCATTGATCTCCTTACTGGTCAGAACATCATATACAGTACCTGGAAACTCGGAGAAGGCTACCATAGGATTTGTAATGAAACCCAGCCGGGTGCCACCTGTTGCAACATGCCTTACACCGGATGCGAATAAGCACAACAGCGTAAGAATGACTACCAAAAAGCCCACTTTTTTGAAAACCTGTTTCATCAGTTATGGTAAAATAGTAAACAAGCAACTCACAGTCTGATAAAACCTGTATACGATATAATTGTCTATTTGTTTAAAAAAGAAAGTTTAACTGCCTTTAGATTCACTATAAATTGCCCGATTTTAAAGATCTGAGATGCTTCAGCTCTTGGGTCTCTGGAGGTAATAAACTAAATTTATACTTATCTAAGAATTCCAACATGATAAACTACGAAGCACTATTTAAAATTTCATATGGTCTGTATGTCGTATGTTCAGGATCAAAAGAATACGGCAACGGGTATATATCCAATACCGTATTTCAGGTAACTTCAGATCCTCCGCGATTTGCCACCTGTTGTAATAAAGACAATC
>JAOZUK010000414.1 GCA_029938715.1 Bacteroidales bacterium
ATTCCGCCTACAATGGCTGCCAGGGCATCTGAAATATAATCACCGTTAAGATTCATTGTGGCTATCACCGAATACTCGGCGGGCCTTGTAAGAATCTGCTGCAGAAATGCATCCGCAATAACATCTTTTATGAGGATCTTGCCGGCCTTCAGCGCTGCATCCTGGGCGTCATTGGCCTTGTCTTTTCCCTCTTGTTCGGCAATCCGATCGTACTGGTTCCAGGTAAACACCTGATCCCCGAACTCCTCTTCAGCCAGTTCATATCCCCACTGCTTGAACTGTCCCTCGGTATACTTCATGATGTTACCCTTGTGCACCAGTGTAACAGACGGTAGATCGTGTCGTACGGCATGCTGGATGGCAGCCCTGACCAGACGTGATGTGCCCTCTTTGGAGATAGGTTTGATCCCAATGGATGCAGATTTGGGGAAGCGAATGGTAGATACTCCCATCTCTTCTATCAGGAATTTTTTCACTTTCTCTCCCTCTTCTGTGTCGGTCATCCACTCTATACCTGCATAAATATCTTCCGTATTTTCCCTGAAAATCACCATATTAGTAGTCGTAGGATCTTTAACCGGAGACGGAACACCCTTATAATACTTGACAGGTCGCAGGCACACATAGAGGTCGAGAATCTGTCTCAACGCCACATTCAGAGATCTGAAGCCCCCTCCTATAGGGGTTGTCAGAGGCCCTTTAATGGCCACCAGATGCTCATTGATAATATCCAATGTCTCTTCGGGCAACCACTTTCCTGTCTGATTAAAAGCTTTCTCTCCGGCCAACACCTCTTTCCATACAATTTTCTTCTTACCTCCATATGCCTTTTCAACAGCTGCATCTAAAACCCTGACCGATGCTGCCCAAATATCTGGTCCGGTTCCATCTCCTTCAATAAATGGGACAATGGGAAAATTGGGTACAGTAATCTTTCCCAATTGATTGGTAATTTTTTCTCCGTTCATTTCGTTAATTTTGATTGTGTTTTCTCTATTAGATTACAATTTTTGTTCGCAAATGTTCAATCATCAAAATCGAGACTAAACCGGTTTTTTAGCTGGCCCAGTTCAGGATTTTTCTTCATCAAAGAATCGAGCTTATCCTGTTCCGTATAGATCCTCTTGCCGTTCTTCTCAACTTCAGCCACCTCAGTGAGTATCTCAATGGTGCTATAGCCAGTGGTGCTTTTGATGGACCGGATCAGGTCTGATTTTATATTCTTTACAAAATTATCTTTTTGCGCTTCACTGTAAAGCAGAACCATGATGGTTCCGTCTGCTTTAACTACCGGTCTGTTATTTACCAGGGTACTGTAAATGCGTGGTTTGCTCTTTGCAACCGATTCTGCATAATTGGTCCAGGCCTTAAGGATGGCATCAGGATCCATTGGTTTTTCCACGGCCTCAGGCTCCACCGTTTGTGAATCATCTTTAATCTCCTCCCTGTCTGTTACCTCCTTTACGGGCGCTGTTCCTTGTAGTGAGTTTTTAATGGAGATGCCGGGTTTTAATACAACACTGCTTGAACCATTGCCAGTTCTTCCATTTGAATCTTTAACACTTGGTGCTTGAGTAGGCTCTTCAGGGACTTGTTGGGTTACCTTCTCTACAGGCGCAGGCCTGGTTTGTACTTTTTGGATTTCTGATTGGGCAGGTTCAGTTACCTGTTTTTTTTTTTGAACCTCAGTAAGGTTTGCCAGCTTTACAAGGGCCAGTTCTATGGTAAGTCGCTGGTTTCTGCTGGATTTGAACTGAATATCTGCCTGGTTACAAATGTCGAGCCCTGCATAAAGGAAAGGAAGTGAAACCTCAGCAGATTGTTTTAAATATTTTTCCTTGATTCCGGCACCTACTTCCATTAGCTGGATGGTCTCCGGATTCTTACAAACCATCAGATCACGAAGGTGAGATGCATACCCGTTGATAAAGTTCCTGGAATCGAATCCCTTATTCAGAACTTCATTAAACAGCAACAGGGCAGAGGCTACATCTCCCTCAAGAATTGCAAAGGTAAGCCTGAAAAAATATTCATAATCCAGGATGTTCAGGTTGTTAATAACATCCTGGTAGGTAATTTTTTTTCCCGAAAAACTGACTACCTGATCAAAAATGGAGAGTGCATCCCGCATGGCCCCATCAGCTTTCAGGGCAACCATATGTAATGCATCCTCTTCATATTCCAGTGATTCACGGGTTGCAATTTCTGCAAGGTATGCAACAGCGTCTTCCACCCTGATTCGATTAAAATCGAAAATCTGACACCTTGATAAAATCGTTGGAATAATCTTATGCCTCTCGGTGGTGGCCAAAACGAAAATGGCATGTGCCGGAGGTTCTTCAAGGGTCTTGAGGAAGGCATTAAATGCTGCCTGGGATAGCATATGTACCTCATCTATAATATAGATGCTATAGGAACCAATCTGCGGAGGGATCCTGACCTGTTCGGTTAAGGACCGAATGTCATCCACTGAATTGTTGGAGGCTGCATCCAGCTCATGAATGCTGTAAGATCTGTTTTCATTGAATGACTTGCAGGATTCACACTCTCCACAGGCTTCTCCCTTTTCAGTAATATTAAAGCAGTTGATGGTCCTTGCAAAAATCCTTGCACAGGTTGTTTTTCCCACACCCCTTGGACCGCTGAAGAGATAAGCATGTCCCAGGTGGTTATTTAATATTGAATTTCGAAGCGTGGTAGTAATGGAAGCCTGGCCCACCACATCATTAAAACTTGCTGGTCTGTATTTCCGGGCCGATACAATAAATTTATCCATTTGCTGTGCAAAGATAGCAACTAAAGTAGAAAGTAGAAAGTAGAAAGT
>JAOZUK010000415.1 GCA_029938715.1 Bacteroidales bacterium
ATTGATATTATTTAATATTAGATACTATTTAATATGATATGTTATTTAATATTAATATATTTTTTAGTATCAATATTTTTTAATATCAAATATTTTTTAGTATGAATATTTTTTAATATTAATATTTTTTAATATCAATATTACTTAATATGAGGGTTGATATTAATTAATAAAAGGTACTCCATATTAGATAATATCAGTCAAACGGGGTCGACCCCGAGAATCGTGCTGTTACGAAAAGTAACACTTCCTTACCAAGTGTGTAGAACGGTAACACTTTCCCCACCATTGGGGCGTTGCTCCCGCACTTGAAAAAAAAGATCGTCAATATAATGTATCAGATCGTAACACAATATCTTCATATTTTCTAATATTGGTAAGTTCGTAAGCAATGTGGTATAATGGACTTACGAAATCAAAAAAGGACAAGCTTGAACATAACCCAGCTTCACAAGGAACTCACGAAAAACAAAGTGATCACCTCGTCAAGACCGTACCTGTCTGAATTGGCAAGAGACGGCAAGATTCCATTCACAGGAGAAGGCAGGAGTAAGAGGTTTGACTACCAGGCTGTAGTTGATGCACTTGGGTCGATCAGGGTCAGAGTGGAGCCGGCCGCCAATGCTAAAAATTTAGATCATTTTCCTCCTCTCAAAGAGGGTCAAACCAAAGAGGACTACGAAAGAGAGGTCAGGGCAAAACTCGGGGATGATCCCTCCTTGACCGACACCAAAATATTCTTAACCATCTACCAAGGGAAGCTTGCAGAGCAGAAGTTCGACATCGAGGCAAAGAGGCTTGTGTACCGTGATGATGTTGAGCAGATGGCTTTCAGTGTAGTGCGAGTGCTCAGAGACCAGATCCTTGCTATCCCAGAGAGACTTGCCGGAGAGGTTGCCAGCAGCAATGACCCAAGAGAGATAAAAGAGATCATGTATAAAGAGATCAATCAAGTGCTGGACTACTTGAGCAGTGAGAAGGTTTTGTATGAGTGAGAACCCACTCCTCAAGGGAGCCATGAACGCCATCAAGCCAGATCCACGCCAGACTGTCACTGAGTGGGCAAATACCAACCGGATACTCACCACAGAGGCTTCAGCTGAGGCTGGTAAATACAGGACATCGAGAACTCCGTACATGAAAGAGCCAATGGATGCCTGCTCTCCGATGAGTCCGGTCACTCAGGTAAAAATGATGAAGGGTACACAGATTGCAGCATCAACCGCTGCCGATAATATCGCTATGTGTTATATGGATCTTTACCCATGCCCAATACTCTATATTGTACCAACCGAAACGCTTGCAAAAGGAACAAGTCTTCGTCGATTCACTCCTGCCATAAAAGCGATCCCCAGACTCAGAGAGAAAGTCACTGGAGGGAAAACAAAGAACGATGTCGGAACAATGTTCACAAAGCCGGTTGCCGGTGGAGGGCTTACGCTTGGTTGGTCAAACTCGACATCCTCTTTCAGGTCTTTCAGTGCCAGGGTGGTCATTCTGGATGATGTGGACGGTTTTGGAGAGTTTGGTGAAGGTAATGTGATGACACTTGCCAAAGCGAGGGCAGATGCTTTTTCAAACAAGATAATCTTCATTAACTCAACACCGACCATCGAGGGTGATTCAAATATCGAAAAAGAGTTTGAGGACTCTGATCAACGGGAATACTTTATGCCGTGTCCTGACTGCGGAGAGTTAATCAATTTTGTGTGGGAGAATTTCACCTTTGATTCAAAAGACTATGAGCTTCTCAGTGAGGTTACATACTCCTGCAAGCACTGCGGATCTCAAATACAAGAGCACAAGAAAACTTGGATGATGGCGGAAGAAAATGGTGCGAAATGGATACCGCAAAACGATGGCCATATCCATAGAGGATATCTCGTTCCGTCCTATTTGTCTCCGGTCGGGTGGCTCTCCTGGGAGTCGATCGTCAGAGAGTTTCTAAAAGCTGCCAAGATAATGAAGCGAGGAGATTCCAGATTGATGCAGACTTGGCAGAACACAAGGAATGCCAGACCATTCAAGCCAAGACTTGACGGGGTGGATATTACAGATCCGTCAAGCAGAGTCGAGAGGTATGGGGCAGATGTTCCCAACGGGGTCTTTGTGCTCACGGCAGGAGTAGATACCCAGGATGATCGGGTTGAGGTGGTCATTCTCGGTCATGGAAAAAATGGAGAGCTTTTCTTTATTGACTACAAAGTAATAGCCGGTGATTTTCAGTACGATGCAGTGAAGAGAGATCTCGACCATTATTTGATAAATACTATTTGGGTCAGAGATGATGGCTTCAAAATGAAAGTAGTTGGGTCAGGGATCGACACAGGAGGACACCGGACGAAAGCAGTTTATGATTATGTGAAGAGAAGACTGGCAAATAAAATATTTGGACTCAAGGGTGCATCCGTGCCTCATCATCCTGTAGTCAACAAGCAGTTGAAAGATTTTAAACTGAGAGATAAAAATCTGGTCATCGTTGGAACAACTACCATCAAGGATGACTTCTATGCCAGACTTGGGGTGACGGAGGTTGGAACAAACTATGTTCACTTTCCAAACAAGGATATTTTTGATAAGAGATTTTTCAATATGCTTACGGCAGAGAAGAGAAATGATAAGGGGCTGTATGTTAAGATCAGGACAAGGAATGAGGCGATAGATGTTACAGTATATGCAATCGCAGTTCTCACAATATTAAATATTGCTATAGATGACCTTGAGAGTCCAATTCTTCATATTGGGGAACAGAAAAACCAAACAAAGCCAAAAAGAGACAAAGGTATTCAAAGAGACAAGTGGATGGATGAGTATTA
>JAOZUK010000416.1 GCA_029938715.1 Bacteroidales bacterium
TTTATTATGCATCACCTGGGTTTTGGGAATTTTGTCTACCGGGATTCGGGGGGACGAAAAATTGCCGAGGCCAAATCGCTGAAGGAGTTTGAAAAGCATATTGCGTCCATACCCAGTGAGTCTCTGGTTTATCACGGGAAACGAAATCACTTTTCCTTGTGGCTCATGGCCCGGGGCGAGATCAAGATTGCCAAAATGATCCACCCGGTGAAGGTGACCGACTTTAAGAATCCAGGTGAGTTCAGGAATTACCTGCAGTATGTGATCAAGAAATACCGTAACGAATCCAACACAGGGAAGATCGTCAATTTCGAACAGACGGCCCTGCTGGACGAATCCAATATTGTAAGTCTGGGCAGTGGTGGACTGGGGGGCAAAGGCAGGGGATGTGCATTTATCAATACCCTGATTTATAATCTGAATTTCTCCGAGATTATTCCTGAGATGAACATTCGCACTCCCCGCACGGCAATTATAGGGACCGATGAGTATGATATTTTCATGCAACGGAACGAGTTGCAGGAGATGATTCTGAAGGAGACCGATTATGAAAAGATCCGGACACTTTTCCTGGAGGCCGATCTTTCATACAACCTGGAAAAAAGGTTAAAGGAGCTATTGAAGCTGGTGAACCGGCCGCTGGCTATACGGTCATCCAGCCTGCTTGAGGACTCAACCATGCAGCCTTTTTCCGGCATCTTTGAAACTTACCTTATCCCCAATAACCATCCTGATTTTAATGTGCGCTTCAAGCAGATCAAGGATGCGGTTAAGCTGGTCTACTCCTCCATCTATTCGCCCCACTCCAGGCGCTATTTTGAGGCCATTAATTTTAAACTGGAGGATGAGAAGATGGCAGTAGTGATCCAGGATGTGGTGGGGACCTATCACCAGGATCATTTCTACCCGCACATGAGTGGAACG
Organism: Bacteroidales bacterium; assembly: GCA_029938715.1. Classification (GTDB taxonomy): domain Bacteria; phylum Bacteroidota; class Bacteroidia; order Bacteroidales. The sequence continues at coordinate 925 of JAOZUK010000416.1, forward strand.
GCTCAGTCGCATAACTATTACCCTGTGGCTCATATGGAACCGGAAGATGGATTTGCCATCGCCGGACTGGGTCTGGGTCACTACGTGGTGAATGGGGAGCGGGCCTACCGGTTCTCACCCAAATATCCCAACCTGGAAATGAGTTCACTCCAGAGCCAATTGCGAGATTCTCAGGTGGAGTTTATAGCCTTGGATATGATAAACTCGGAGGTGGATTTTTGTGCAGACGGATCCGAGGCCAACCTGCACCGGCTACCCCTGTCTGAGGCTGAAGCCCATGATGTGCTAAAACACCTGGCCTCTGTGTATGATGTGGATAATGAACGGGTCGAGCCCGGACTCTCCACCCCCGGACCCCGGATTCTGAATTTTGCCAATATTCTAAAGTATGAATATGTCCCATTGGCCAAGGCGCTTAATCTGATCATGGATGTGGGAAAAGAGGCACTTGGATCGCCTGTTGAACTGGAGTATGCAGTGGATCTGGATAAGGCTGATAATGGGAAGCCCTCTTTCTTTATCCTGCAGATTAAGCCCATGATGGGAACGGGGGGTGAGTACACTTTTGATTTCGATCAGGTTGAACGAAAGGATATGATCATCTGTGCAGAGAAGAGTATGGGGAATGGGAAGATAGATCATATTACAGACCTGGTTTTTGTGGCTCCGGACTCTTTCAACAAGATGAAAACCAAGGAGATTGCAGAGCAGATTGAAGAGTTCAACCGGAAACTTGTAGCCGAAGACAGGAAGTATATCCTCATTGGACCGGGACGATGGGGTACCCGCGATCCATTTATTGGAATTCCGGTCAACTGGTCTCAAATCTCAAATGCAAAAGTGATCGTGGAAACCAGTCTGGAGGAGTTCCCCCTGGATGCCTCACTGGGATCTCATTTTTTCCATAATGTAACCTCCATGAACGTGGGCTACTTTAGTATTCAGCACGACTCGTCCACCTCCTTTATAAAGTGGGATGCACTGGAGGAACAGCAAACAATCGAAGAGACAGACTTTGTAAAACACATCCGTTTTAATGAGCCTGTTTGTATCATGATGGATGGAAAGAAAAGAATTTCTATTATCTTAAAACATGCCTGCAAACTCAACAACGGGTCATCCGACCATTGATTTCAGCCATACGGCGTTCAACCTGTTGATGCAGAGGCGCATCCGCACAGTGTTGATTATAAGCAGTAACTATGATTTTTTCATGCTGGAGGAGGATGGCCGGATTGATGAGCAGATCTTCAATGAGTATGTATCACTGAACCTGCGCTATCCACCCATTTTTATAAAGGCCACCAACGCTGCTGAGGCATTCACCATGATGGAGGAGAAGGATGTCGACCTGGTGATTGAGATGCTGAACCTGGGAGAGGATGATCCCTTCACACTTGCGAAAAGAATCCGTCGCAAGTACTGGGAGGTTCCAATCGTGGTACTTACCCATTTTAACCGCGAAGTGAGTATCCGCTTGCAGAAGGAGGACCTGTCGGCCATTGATTACGTATTTTGCTGGCTGGGCAACGCGGATCTGCTGCTGGCCATAATTAAGCTCATCGAGGATAAGATGAATGCGCCTCACGATATTGGTGAGGTTGGGGTGCAGTGCATAATACTTGTGGAAGATTCGATCCGTTATACCTCCACTTACCTGCCTGAGCTTTACAAGATCGTAATGCAACAGTCCCGCCACTTTGTGAAGGAGGCCCTTAATGAGCATCAGAAGATGCTAAGGATGCGGGGAAGACCCAAAATTCTACTGGCCAAGACCTACGATGAGGCCATGGACCTCCATGGCAAATACAAGGACAACCTGCTGGGTATCATTACCGATGTGAGCTTTAAGAAAGGGGATAAGCGGGAGAAGGAGCGTAAACTGGGTA
>JAOZUK010000417.1 GCA_029938715.1 Bacteroidales bacterium
AGGGTGAAAAATGCTGCAAAAAACAGAATCCCGGCCGCCAGTCCCCCGAGAAAAAGATAGAGGGGAATCTGCCAGTGCCAGATATGCAGGTGTGGATCAATCAGGTAGTTGTTGCGTCCACTTACAATAATCTCTTCTCTCATGGCATCTAAATTAAATAATAGACCTGTGGACCTGTCCCTGCTTCCGGTATCAGGGTCTTATATTTTCTTACTTTCAGTATTTCAGAAACAGGGCTGTTGGGATCGTCCAGGTCGCCAAAGTACATGCATTTGGTAGGGCAGGCAGCCACACAGGCTGGTTCCAGTCCCTTCTTTATCCTGTGAATGCAAAAGGTGCATTTATCCACATACCCATCCGGGTGAGGGTATCTCGCATCGTAGGGACATGACGTAATGCATGCACCGCAGCCGATGCATTTGTTGGGGGTTACCAGTACTATGCCTCCGTCCGAATAATGACTGGCACCGGTGGGACAACATCGAACGCAGGGTGAGTTGTCACAATGGTTACAGCGCTCCGACCGAATCTCAATCTCCAGCTGTGGATAGGTACCATCGGTGACCTCCACCACCCAGTCGCGGCAATAGCCGATGGGTACGCTGTTCTCGGTCTGACAGGCTACTACGCAGTCGCTGCAGCCGACACACTTTTTGGTATCTATAGCCATTGCGTATCTCATGATGCAGCCTCCTCTTCTTTAGATTCAAACTTGAAGGTGACAAAGTTCCCCCTCATCCCGGTGCCACCCATGATGGGATCCACAAGCACTTTTGTAATCAATTCCGAGTCGCTGGCTCCTTTGCCATAGGCCCGGGAGAGTTTTTTATTGGTATGTCCGAATCCGTGGACCATATAGATACTGTCCCACCGAATCCTTTCGGTTACCCTGGCTTTGATAGGGAAGGAAGATCTAATGCCATCCTGATTTTCAAGCCAAATATATTGACCATTTTCAATACCCCAGAAACCAGCTACTTTGGGATTGATCCAAACCGTATTTTCCTTCATCAGGTCTTTTAGCAAAGCATTGTTTGCAGTTCTCCCAAATGTATGAGATGGTGCACGCCCATAATTCAATCTGTAAAAACCTTCAGGAGGTTCTTCGTGGTGGGTATAAACAGGCATGGGATCAAAACCCTCAGCTGCCAGAGCGGTGCTGTAGAGTTCAATTTTTCCGGTGTTCGTATCAAACTCCATCTCTTGTCCTGACTGGAAAAAGAGATCGTCGTAGCTGCGATCAAAGGTTTTAACCCCGATCTTTTGCATCTCCTCCAGGGAGGTTCCCACCTGTTTGAACTGCCAGTCGAGCATCTCTTCGATGGTATTCCAGCTGAAGTATTCGCCCAATCCCATCCGATTGGCCAGCTCTTTGGCCATCCAGTAGGCTGGTTTGCTATTGTACATGGGCTCAGCTGCCGGCATCCTTAAAGCGATGGCCGGCTTCCGGTGGGCACTGTCCCGGATGGTGTCGTAGCGTTCCAGGTAGGTGCATTCGGGCAGTACCACGTCGGCCCAACCGGTAATGGCCATGGGCATGGTATCGATTACCACCATCAGCTCGAGTTCCTGGATGGCTTGCAGAGTCTTCTCTGTATCGGGAATGGTCTTGATTAGGTTGGTCCCGTTGACGATCCAGGTCTTGAAGTTGCAAGCCTTACTTAGGGAGGGAATGGTGGCATCACAGATCCCTGAAGCCAGGGTCTCATAGGCCAGGTTGTATTGATCGGGATATGCATCTTTCCAGGTACGGCCAGGAACCGGATAGGGCGGGTGCGGCCATGAGGGAATCGAAACTTTTTCCGGATTGTAAAATCCCCCACGCCTTCCCCAGGAGCCTAATAATGCATTCAGAATGGCCATGGCACGGCTGCGCTGGGTGTCATCTCCATACCAGACCACATGACGGCCGGGGTGGATGATCACTGCAGGTGCGGCATCGGCCATTTCCTTGGCTGATTTGCGGATCAGATCCGGTTTAAGTGTAGTGATCCCATAGGCCCATTCAGGGGTCATGTGCTGGACATGGGCCTTGAGCTGATCAAGACCATAGGTGTATTTTTCCACGTACTCCTTATCATACCACTCTTCGTTGATGATTACGTGGATCCAGGCCATTAGCAAGGCTATATCAGTGGCCGGCTTGATGGGGAGCCAGTATTTTGATTTACTGGCCGCAATGCTGAAACGGGGATCCACAGTAATGATAGCAGCACCCTTGTCGATGGCATCCGACATTTCCTGTACCTGCCCGTTGTGCATGTTCTCACCCAGGTGGGAGCCGATCAGTACCAGACATTTTGTGTCCCTGATATCGGTTCTTTCGGGACTTCCAACCCCTTCCCCAAAAGTCATGTGATAAGCCACCTCACGTGGTCCCCTGCACTGGGCATAGGAGGGAGCTGCAATACTCGCTGAACCAAAGGCTTTCAACAGGGTTCCAAAATATTTTCCTCCGGAGCCATGGGTTAGCAGTGCTGTGCATTCAGGACCATGCTCTTCCGCAATCCCTTTCATTTTATCCGCAATGTAATCCAGGGCCTCTTCCCAGCTTGCTTCCCGGAATACCTGTTTCCCTCTTTCCCCGGTTCTGATAAGAGGTGTTTTTAGTCGGTCCTCATCATAGTACATTCCCGGGCCACCTGTACCCCTGGGACAAAAACGACCATTGCTGTGTTGATCTTCATCATTACCGATTACTTTCCAGATCTTCCCCTCTTCATTTTTATAAACCCAGCCTGCACACTTCCAGAAACAGATTTCACAATAGGTCGGGGTTCGGGAGGTATCGATACTTAGTTCAGCTCCCGA
>JAOZUK010000418.1 GCA_029938715.1 Bacteroidales bacterium
TGTCTTAGAGAAAGAATCACCAGCATCGGCAGACTCAAGTGCATCGCCAAATGAAAATCGAGTTGTAGTACCTGCCCGGCAGGCATATTCCCACTCAGCTTCGGTTGGAAGTCGAAATCCATTAGCATCTTGTTTTCTTTTCCAATTTGTTTCATCATAAACTGGTTCATATCCATTTATACGACTAAGCTCATTACAAAACAGTGCACATTGTTCCCATGTAATATTTTCCATTGGGCTTTCTGGTCTGCCTTTGTACTGTGCTGGATTGTTACCCATTACGTTTTCCCACTCTGTTTGTGTTACTTCATATTTCCCTAATAAAAATGGTTGAGAAATACTTACTTCTCTAATTCCTTCCGCTTCATGAAATGCACCGCGCTCCTTAGAAGGTGATCCCATGATAAAATGACCGGATTGGATCAAAACCATTTCGAGTGATTCTCCTTGAATGGATTCTTTTGTTTTTACCGTAATATTTTTTGATTTTGTTGGATCAGGAAATTTTATTTTTTCCTGATCAGCTTCAGCTTTACTTAGTGCTTCACTTGTCCATACAAAAAGTTGATTTTTACCATTCACTACTTCTGACTGAGGCGAACCAATGATTTCTTGTCGCTCAGAAATATTATTGTTAGGAATAAAAACTGCGACCCAAGGTTCATCAATCGATTTCATCTTCGCTGTCCAAACCATAGTTGTTGGCTCGTTTTTATCTAACTCAACCACTCCATCAAAACTATCACCTCTAAGATTAGAAGCACGAATTGTGTAATTAAAATTGTCCACTTCTGATGCATCTAAAGTTACGGTAATTGAAACATTACCATCACCATTAGTTTCCTGTACGAGTAAAAATTTTGGTTCGTTCTTCTGCTTGTTATCGTTGATACTAGTTTTATTAATGTCAGAATATTCTGACACATCATTCATTAGACTTAACCAACGAATAGATGGATGAACCCAAACCTCTTTAAAGCAAGATTGGTTTTCGCTTGCCCAATAAGGCACATCGTGGTTGAAATAAGTTTGGATACCAACCGACAGAGCACCAACAATATTCCCGGAGGTTGGAGTGTAAAGCAATTGGTTGTCATAGCCTTCTCCGGTCATAATGCTTTGAGCAAATGGGTTTCTGCCCACAATCCATTCCATACCATTTTGGGTAAGATCGAACAGGCTGGAATCACGCCGAAGCACAGCGGCAGTAGATAAAGCTTTTACTTGTGATAAAAGCACTGCATTATTACCTCGATAAGTGAAACTTCCCCAAATAGGAAACCGACGAATAAAATGAGTTTCACTCAGCGGTAAACCATTATTAATCTGGTTGAGAAAACTTGCACTTTGAGACTCATTAATATCATAAATAGACGCAGGTGTAATAAAGAAAGGCTCATTAACTGAAGATACGGTTTTTTGGTATTCAGAATAAAGCACTACAGCAGAATACCATTCTATCCAATCTGGATGATCTGGAAATGTTTGACAAAGTTGTGACAAAGCAACTATTGGAGATTGCTCGTGGCTATCATGAGAATAATGAACAATCTGCTTTTTATCTGGCGTTGTATAGAAGAAGCCGGCTATCGGTAAATTCCACATAGTTAATTCTCGCTGCTGGCATTCAAGGATAGTTCTAGCATTTTTGAATGCAGAATTTGCATATGAAATATTTTCTGTTGCACGATATAGTTCAAGAGCAGCATTTACTGCAAAAGCTGCAGTCTTCAAATCGGCTGCCTCTGATACAAAACTCCAATCCTCTTCGGCAGCTTGCAAAGCTTGCGCAGCAAGTTTTGGTCTTTGTTCGCTGAGAATTCGGCTAGCTGTTGCTTCAGCTGCGGCGGCTAACAAATTAGCATGTGGACTGTTTTTTGCATCCCATACAATGTCATCCATATTACCAATAATACCGTCAGTCCAAAGATCCATCGTTGTCCAAACAGCTCTGTATCCATCGCCAAAACGTGTTTTAAGCAGCCACTCCAAGCCCCATAGTGCTTCTTCAATCAAACGAGTGGCTAGAACTGTATCTTGCTTACCTACTAATTCAGCAAGGCTGAACATAACTTGTGTACCTTCGGCTGTATTAGTCAGGCCTTGAGAAAGATCTCCGGCATCGTGCCAACCTCCGTTTATCACTATCTGCTTACCGTCATGTGTTGCCATTAGATCACGATGACAAACCGAATGAACTCCGGGAATTTCGTATCCACACCGTTCAGCATATAAAAAATTTATCGATTTCCATATTGATTCCAGCCAAATATTTTCTTGGATTCTGATGGGAGGAGATGTCGCCCCTTCCGCTTTAATTAGATAGCTGCCTGGTTTATTAATTTCACTGAAATCCAGAAGCTGATAATTCCCAAGTAAAGTTTTTACCTCTTCAACTTTCTTTGTTAGCACTACTTCGCTGGTCTTTTCATCCACTAGTTGAAAAGCATTTGCGGAAATTGTACTACTAATAGCGGTTTTCCTAGCTCCAGGTTCATACCCTGTATTACTTACTGCAATTCTACCAGGAGCAACTTCCCATCCTTCGAAATAGTCTTCTTCTACACGCTGCAATTCCAAATGGTCTATCTCGAATTGCGCTGTAGCTGCAACTCCAGGCTCTCTACCATGTATCCTATAATGAAATTCCAATGCTTCAACTTTGTGTCGAATAAATTGTGGGATCTCCCAAATTATATGATTCCACTGCTGTGACTTTAATAGGAAATAGTGAGCACTTTGGGAATTGTACGGAGTCTCAATCTCAGGATCTTGTGATACTTTCAGAATAATTCCCATAGAAATATTTTG
>JAOZUK010000419.1 GCA_029938715.1 Bacteroidales bacterium
TGCGATAGCTCAGATCACCAGCTACATCCACATGGAGCAGTCCAAAATATGAATCAGAAGTTTAGTAATCTCCTCAGGGTAAACCATCACATATCCCCCTCGTCGGGAACTAAGCTGGAGGTCGGGGATGAGGTACTGCTCACCTACCTTCACCACGTAGAGATATTCACCCTGTCTCAGCGGCACTTCAAAATAGCCATCGGAATTGGACCTGACAATGGCCAATGGATCCATCCCGATCATATCCGGGTGGATGTAACAATCGATGGGGGCAAATGTATAAATGGAGTCCATCACCGCCCAGGGGAAGAGGTAGACATCCCTGACCGCGGGAGCAACATCATAGCGTTCAAAGTCAGTGGAGTCATCCACCGGAACGGTGATTCTCCCAAAGATGCCCTGTCTGATTGTGGGCTCAGTTACACCTTCGGGGGTGACGATCACTTCAGGGTCTTCCCTGTTGATCACCAGGGGTTTAAAGGTATCGGGGCACCGGTGCTCCATCAGCTCCCTCAAAGGATATTTCTTCATAAAGACCTGGTTCCCATGACAGTCGGTGGCTGAAATTACATACCATTTGTCTACCAAAGGTACCATATACCGGTTCAGACCCAGGTTCAGGGGTTCATCCACCAGCACCCGATCCCCGACCACTATGGTCAAACGAGGTTCGTGAATGGGAGCTCCCCTCACACCCGGAGCCAGGATCGAGTCATTCCACTCTTCCATACAACTGGACGAGTAGAAAACCTTCAGGCAGAACCTCTCCACAAAACCAATGTCAAAATTTATATACCCGAAGTCGCCCGGACGGTGATCCCTCACACGCACCACCTGGATGGGGAGGCTGGTGGTCTGATCGGCTACCACATCAAAAGCGATGGGAAGTGGTTTTCTGACCAGGTGTGCCAGGTTGGAACCTTCCACTGGAGTGGCCCATAATACAACTCCCATGGAGTCCACCAGCATAAACTCGGTCAGCTGAAATTTCCCCACCGGAATCTTCAGCGATTTGGTGGTGAATTGATCTCCAAATTTATAGACAGGCAGGTACTCCTTATCATAAATCAGAGCTCCGTTCTGGTCCTTGATTGTAACCAGTGCCGCATCGATCCAGCTGTTTAGGGAGGCGCTTTTCAGGGCAGCATCGTCAGATAACTCAAGTCCGAATGAGATGGAACCCTCCTCCTCAATTCGGTTGCATGAGGACCATTGGAGAACCATGGCGAGGGCTGCTACTGCGATAAATATCTGTTGTTTCATGGGTTATATTTTAAAGTTGGTAATCTAAAGACGACAAAACCATGTTATGGGTTGCGCAAGGAGAGCCGCTTTAGCTCATTCTTATAGTAAACAGGGAGTCCGGTTTCGGCCTCATTAACCGGATCACCAGCCTCGGTTTGTCTCCTCTGCCAGATTACCGGCGTGAGGGCCAGAACCCTCTTTGTGACATCCATGGTTACCGGATTCATCCTCCATTCCTCATGGAATATCACCGACAGAAGCTGGTCCTCAAGTTGATACCTGTTGTTGAAATTGTTCCGGGCAGTGATCAGGGCGATCAACTCTTCCTGAAACTGCCTGGTGGGTTCATCCATGGAATCGGGTTCAGGAAAGGCTCTGTTTCCGGAAGATACCAGGTGAGGGTCCAGAAGATGGAACTCATAGGAGATCTTCCTGACAGGAATAGATCCGTTTTTAATAGCCAGGTTTCCCAAAAGATCCAAACAGGCGGAATCGTGCTCAACTACCTTTTTTGAGATGGAAGGTTTCAAGGGATTGATGAACCACTCCTCCAGAAATTTGAGGATGCAAAGACTGTCTGTCCCTCCGGGGATTTCCACATTCACCTCAACGTAATCCACCAGAAGGTGCTTCCGCGTCAGCGCCACCTCTTGCGCCACCTCATGCCCCTGATCCTGTGTCTGTTCCATCCCCTGCTCTTGGGCCACTTCTTGTCCCTGATCCTGTGTCTGTACCATCCCCTGCTCCTGTGCCTGTACCATCCCTTGATCCTGTGCCCATGCCGGAGTGGTTGGAATGCAGAAAATACCCAGTAACCAGATTGCATGGATCATACGAATCCCTTTGGATGGCTCCTGGACGATATGCTTTATGATCACGTATTTTTGCTCCATGTCAGTATAAAGTTACAAAATCTACTCTTTTCCTGTTTTCGTCATCGTTAGTTTGAGGATCGGGACCCCCTGGCTGGTTTCTCACAGGGAAAGCCCTCAGGGGTGGATAGGGAGCATCAGGTATGATTGGTCTTATGCTGGTATATGGTACAGACAGGGTTGATGTCGACAATAAGGACCAAATAAATCAGCGATTCCGCTTCGTAAATAAATTGGATAGACATATATTATCCAGTTGTAAGCTATATTGATTAATAATTGATTAATAATTATCTCTTGATGGATATATATTATCCGTATATTAACTAATAAGGCTAATAATCAGATTATTTATAACCCTGTCCTAATGAGAGGAAGCAGTTTTCAGGCCGACACACGTTTGGTTTTACATTTCAGAATGTGGTGAGGGAATTTCTGGAGAAGAACCGTGTTCATCTGGCCAGGATACTTGCAGACATGGTCGATAAGGGTATGCTATGCAAAATACCCCGGGACAATTACCATATTATTCCTTTTAATGCGGATCTGAAAAGAAGTGACGAAAACAGGCGTGCTTGGATGGCTGGAATGCAGAATATACCCAGTAACCAGATTGCATGGATCATACGAATCCCTTTGCATGGATCATACGAATCCCTTTGAATGGT